>JBEQLH010000176.1:0-6614 GCA_040326075.1 Anaerolineales bacterium | reverse complement strand
GAAGATTTCAAGCAATATTGGCAAGAACATGACTTACCATTCATTGGTTTACCGGATCCTCGGCATAAGGTATTACAGCTTTATGGTCAAGAGATAAAAATACTCAAATTTGGTCGCATGCCCGCCCAAGCCCTCATTGACACAAAGGGTATAGTCCGCTATCTCCATTATGGTCGCTCTATGTCTGATATCCCTAAAAATGAGGAGTTAATAAGTCTATTAGATTACTTCAAAAATGATTAGGACAGTATCATGGAAATTTAGTGATTTACAGCAATATGCCCTAATTCAAATTTAACAATTCGAGAAGTGAGATGCTTCATCAACATGTCTACACGCAATTATCAGTAATTTCCAGGTCGAACTGTGATGATCGCCGGTGCATGTGGGTCTCCTCCCAATTAAACCTCATATGACACCTGAAAATTTTTATTCGATCTATAGGCACTCCCCGTGTAAAACCTTTTCAAAGCTGATTATCGTTGCTGGGTCACTCCGGACGCGACTGCCGACGTTATTCTTTTCCCGGTATCAGGCTGTGACTGGCATAATTATTCGTGTTTGTGGTAGAAGAGAAAAGAATTAATGCTCGATTTTAACCAGGATTGGTGTCATGATTTCGATATTTCAGGTTCGCGTGAATGGCTGGTGACGAATGGAATCGGAGGTTATGCATCCGGTATTGTCGCAGGACAACTTAGCCGCCGGTATCATGGTTTGCTTATCGCCGCATTAATTCCACCTTTGCGTCGTACAGTTCTTGTATCGTTGTTCGAAGAAACCGTTTATTACAATGGAGGTACATTTCGGTTATACACCCGTCAGCAGCAATCCGGCAATATTGATCCCCAGGGTTATAAACACCTGGATCGGTTCCACTTTGAAGGCACAATTCCGGTCTGGACATATGCTCTAGATGCTGCCCAATTCGATAAGCGCATTTGGATGCAGCCTGGTTCGAATACAACCTATATTCATTACACACTCAGACAAAGCTCAAATCCGTTAGAAATTAAAATCCGAACTTTGGTGAATTTTCGCGATCACCACTCTGAAACAAAAATCCATGATTGGCAGCCCCAAATAGATAAATTTCAAGGCGGAATCAAGGTATCTCCAGATAGAGAAGCCATCCCATATTACCTTATCAGCAAGCAAGATTTAAAATAGATTTGGCATGGCACATTGGTTTCCCTCTCGAGACAGAATCTTATCGCGGTTTGCCTGATAATGAAGATTTGTTATCTCCTGGCCATTTTATCGCCACCATCCAACCGGGGGAATCGATCACGTTAATCGCAACAACTCAGGAAAACTGCAGCCTTGATGGAGATCTAGCCCAATTAAAGCGAAAGATCTATGAGCAGCACCTCATTTCCAGGAGCGGATATCGAGCTGAATCTGAAGCGCTAAAACAGCTCATCCTTTCTGCTGACCAATTCATTGTTAAGCGCTACCTACCTGGCTCAGATGAAGGAAAAACGACAATTGCTGGCTACCCCTGGTTCGGAGATTGGGGTCGAGACACAATGATCAGCTTACCCGGATTAACAATCGCAACTGGGAGATCAAATATCACTAGAAGCATATTATTGACATTTGCTCAATATGTAGGTCGAGGGATGTTGCCAAATAATTTCCCAGAAATTGGAGAAACCCCCGGTTATAACACTGTCGACGCTACATTATGGTACTTTGAAGCCATCCGAGCATATTATCAAGCAACAAACGATGATTTGCTTGTATTAAATTTATTCCAGTTCTTCAAGAAATTATTGATTGGCACATGCGTGGAACGAGATACAACATCCACCTCGATCCTCAGGATGGATTAATTTATGCGGGTGAAGATGGAGTTCAGCTAACCTGGATGGATGCCAAGATCGATGACTGGGTCGTTACCCCACGCATCGGTAAACCCATTGAAATCAGTGCTCTGTGGTACAACGCATTACGGATTATGGAGGACTTTGCCAAGCAGGTCGGGAAACCCTCAAACCATTATCGAGAATCTGCCAAACTGACGAAATTGGGTTTTAATCGTTTTTGGAATTCCAAATCAGGTTATTGCTACGATGTGCTTGATAGTCCAGATGGAGATGACCCCTCGCTCCGCCCAAACCAGGTAATCGCCGCTTCACTATTCCATTCACCTATAGATGCTTTCCATATACGCGCGGTTGTTGATGTTTGTATTCACCACCTGGTTACTCCATATGGGTTGCGAAGTCTTTCTCCCATCCAGGACTCTGGTAATCCCAACCCAAATTATATTGGCACATATGGAGGCAATCGTCGAAAACGAGATGCAGCCTACCATCAAGGAACAGTCTGGGGATGGCTGCTTGGTCCTTTCATCAGCGCCCACTTGCGTGCTTACCGCGACCCTGTCCAGGCAAAAAAATACTTGAATCCGATCATCGAGCAATTAACTACTCATGGAATTGGATCAATAAGTGAAATCTTCGACGGTGATAACCCTTTCTCGCCGCGTGGATGTATAGCCCAAGCTTGGAGTGTTGCAGAAATCTTGCGGGTTTGGACCGAGATTAATCAATATAAAAATTAATTACTGTGGTAAACGGCAAGGGAAAAATCTTGATTAGTATTCTGCCTGCTTTTTGTCATATAACATCCAAACCTGGTGGGGATTGAATTTCATTCTTTTCGTTGGAATACAAAATACAACCAAACTGCTAGAATGATCCACAGCAGAGCTATAAGGACACCGGCTACCCTTGCAGATAATCGTGGATTAGATATAAATCCTGGCGATGGTGTTGGAGTTCGAGTAACTGTTGGATTGAGCGTTCTTGAAGGAGTAAGGGAAGGTGTGAGACTTGCATACTGAATGGTAATTGAAGGAAGCGGTATTAAGGTTGTCGTCGAGGTCCTGGTGGGAGTGAGCGTAATCGTCGGGGTAAGCGTTTGAGTAGGTGTCTGAGTTGAGGTCGGTCTTTTCGTTGAAATTCTGACGGGTGTCCGTGTCCTGGTAGGTGTTCTTGTTTGGGTTGGTTTCGGTTTTCGAGTTGCGGTAGGTGTAGGTGTTATTGTTGGTGAGGCTTGATATTGGATATTGTTGTAGACAATCGGAAGATATATTTTAAATTCAGCTTGGGTAATAATTGGTAGACTGCTTTGTCCCCACCACGAAGGAATAAGTAAGGTTGTTATTATAGCGAACAGACTGGTTGTGATTTGGATCGTTTTGTTCAAGGTAATTTAGGTCTCCAGCAGAATCACAATGCTATCTTACATTGAGTCATAGAATAATGCAACATTATGCAATATCACCTACACGGAAATAAGATACTTGATAGACTCATTTACTAGTAATCAAATCATCAACTGGTATAATCGGCCTGGAAAATGAAAGGGCAGAGGTGCGTGAGATGATCGAGATTTAAATTCACTTTCGAGTTTTATTGGGTGCTGATCTCGGTTTTGATTCTATGCCGGAGGCGGATGCCCCCGGCTTTTAATTTTATTGCTGGAGATACCTCATGCTAACCGCTCACCATATTTCAAAGAGTTTCAACATAAATCCGATCTTGAAAGATGTATCCTTTAACCTGAATAAAGGTGACAGGGTGGGTTTGATCGGACCCAATGGAAGTGGAAAAACTACTTTGTTGAAGATTATCCTTGGTCAATTAGATCCCGACCAGGGATTAATCACATTTACCCCCAAAAACCTGGAAATCGGATACCTGGCACAAGCCTTTGAACCTGATCAAAACGTGACCATGGTTGAGTTTATAAACCAAACCTTTGGTAATCCGGAGAATATTCAAAAAGAATTGGAAATTTTAGCCAGGGCGTTAGCAGTTGATCCTGAAAACAATGCATTGCAGCAATCGTACGATGCAGCTCTCAAGGAATTAGAAGTGTCTCGTCCACCCGCAGATCATCCGCGGGCTGTATTAAATTCATTAGGATTAGGTGAAGTGCCAGATGATACCCTGGTTTCGAAATTGAGTGGGGGTCAAAAAACGCGCTTTGCCCTTGCGATGGTCTTGTTGAAAAACCCTGAAATCTTAATCTTGGATGAACCTACCAACCACTTGGATATCGCCATGCTCAAATGGCTTGAAACCTGGATTAATAATTTTAAAGGAGCAGTCCTCATCGTAACCCATGATCGGACATTTTTGGATAATACGGTAAACCGCATCCTTGATCTTGATCCTGATACCCACACTCTCCGCGAATATCATGGCAACTTCAGCTCGTATTTGGAGCAATATCTAAAGGAACGGGAAAAACATTTATCGGCCTACCGCGACCAGGTATATGAAATTCGCCGCATCAAACAGGATATTGCTCGCACCAAACAACAAGCTTATCAAGTTGAAATCTCTACCACTTCTAGACAGCCCGGACCTCGTCGTTACGCGAAAAAAGTGGCCCGCAAAGCAAAATCTCGCCAGAAGAAGTTAGATCGGTTTTTAAAATCAGACGAACATGTTGAAAAACCAAAGCAATCCTGGCAAATGAAACTCGAATTTCAACAGAAAGATCACCAGAGTCAGGATGTTCTAAGATTAGTGAATTTATCTGTTGGTAATAGAAATCAACAACCTTTGATCAAAGATCTAAATTATTCCATTCGCTCTGGAGCGAGGATAGCCTTGACTGGTCCTAATGGTCGCGGAAAGACAACCCTATTGCGGACAATTGCTGGAATTCTTGAACCGCAAGCAGGAACTATCCACCTTGGATCCAGCATCAAGCTAGGATATATGTCTCAAGAGCAAGAACTGCTCGATATGAGTGAAAATGCACTGAGTACAATCTTAAGCGACGCCCAAATCAATGAGACTGACGCAAGATCTTTGTTGCATTTCTTCTTGTTTTCTGGAGATGATGCCTTACGACCGGTGATGGAACTCAGCTTCGGTGAGCGTGCCCGCCTGACATTAGCCACCCTTGTCGTCCAGGGATGCAATTTCCTCCTTTTGGATGAACCCATCAACCATCTTGATATCCCCTCCCGTTCTCTATTCGAACATGCACTTACCCAATTTAATGGCACGGTACTTGCAGTGGTTCATGATCGATACTTCATCCAACGCTTCGCCAGCGAAATTTGGATCTTGGATGAATTGGGAATGCGCCAGGAGATGGGAATCATCACAGATTAATCTCACCAATTATATTATCTTTCATAAACTTTTTTGGGAATTGGATGAGATTTGACCCGTCCAACTATTTTTATTCCGGTAAATTGCAATGCAGCGTAAGCTTGTAGTTGTATTATTTCTAATATTCTCATCGATTTATTTTATTCTTTTTGCCATATCTACTACTGCAGCACCAGTTCTCCCAATAAAATCTCCAATCGAAGAAGAGAAAGACAAAATTGAACAGGCCATTTTTGATGCTGTTCAAGGCGAACGTGAATATGTTCTCGGTTATTTGGTGTATGATGTTCAAGTTGCAGATGTTCAGATCTCTGAGGATGGTACCTGGGGGATTGCATATCTTGAAATGGTCGACCCTCAAACAGGAGAAGTTTTACCTACCGAACCCGGTTTAGCAATAGCTCGCCGAGTTGGAGCGGATTGGCAGGTCACCTTACCTGCAGATCCTGAATGGCTTGAATTGATGAAATCCGCTCCGGAAGACTTACTTACTGATGAATACAAAGTTTCTTTCGAGGATTTATTCACAGTTGCGGCTCAGGACCTTGAAGCAACTTATAGCGGATATCTGCTTCCCTGGGAGGCTGGAAAAACTGTTTACCTATCCCAGAGCATAGGTCACGACCGGTATATACCCTCCGAAAGCGCCCATTATTCCTTCGATTTTTATATACACAAAACAATGTACCGGCTCCACGCGTCTAAAGCTGGCACCGTATGGCGAACGAGGTGGGATGCCCCCAATGGTGATGATAGCGATATGGGGAATTATATCGTGCTGAAAGATACCAGCACTACACCAACTACTTACCAGCTGTACCTGCATCTCGCTCAGGACAGCATACCTTTAAATTTAAGAGCTGAAGGAGCATATGTCACCCAGGGTGATTTTATCGGAATTGCAGATGACACCGGAAAAAGCACCGGTCATCACTTGCATTTCCAAGTTCATACAAATCCTGATTCTTACTGGGGGATTTCTGTTGATATCACATTTGACGATGTGGATATTAATGGAGGTCGTCCACGTCGAGAAAGTGATTTACCTTATTGCACGCGACCGAATGATGTGTGTAATAAATTTCGGAATAACTACATCTCAGGCAACCCTGTATACGACGAGGTATCACCACCAACGGGAGATTTATTTGAACCATCCACCGGATTAAAGGCGACTTCTCCATCCGTTCATGTTGAAGGCTGGGCAAATGACGAGAATAGTGGATTGGCCAGAGCTCGTTTGCTTGCATACTTTAACAACTCCTGGCACGAAGTAGGCGATGAAATAACAAACCTGACATTCAACATGGATTGGGACATGTGCACTAACAATGTACCGGATGGCCCGGTGAGTCTTGCACTGCGGGCATGGGATAATGCTGGAAACCAAACTCTTGGATTACCTGGCCTTACTCATATCATTAAGGAGTATTCATGCGAACAAGCTTATCCAGCTTGCACACCTGATGC
>JBEQLH010000175.1:3339-6625 GCA_040326075.1 Anaerolineales bacterium | reverse complement strand
CTCCGATTTGATTTTACCCGGCGGTACCTTACCAGCGGGATTCTTGTATTCCTCATTGTTCGGATCGTTCGCAGCTAATTGCTGTTTGATCTGGCCCCAACCCAGGCCCACCTTGTGTCGCATGTCAAATACTTCATCTACTGCCAATCCATATCTGGCACTCAAATTCACCATCTGATCGATCTCTCCGAAGCCAAAATGGAAATCGCAGAACCAGTCCATAATGCGACCATAATCAACCACTTCCTCAAGATCCTTAAGACCTCCCAATTCAAGAAACTCTTTTTCAAGCTTCAATGCCTTTGGATGAGGATCTACGCCGGTGCATGTATCACCATCATCATCTGAGGTTTCTTCTTCACCGTCATCAATCTCACCCTCATCTTCTGGCACTTCTTCCTCATCGTCTGGCGCATCATCATCGGTGAGATCAGCCAGGAGCTGCTTAATCTGCCCCCAACCCTGTCCACCCAATCTCAACTTAATGATCTTATCAACTGACAATTCTGAGCTTTCAGACAATTTGAAGGCCAGTGCAATCTCACCAAAGCCAAGCTTATAATTACAGAACCACCCCATGATAATATCAGCATCGGTTACTGATCTAACGGAATCTGATTCATCAGTCACTTTTACATCCGGATAATCAACCAGCAGCTTTTCCGCCAGCTTTTCCGCTTTTGGATGAGGATCTGCGCCGGTGCAGCTTACGATCTCATCGCTCGGCAGAACATCTTCATCTGTTGGAGAGTCCACATCTGGATCCTTATCATCCTGAGATTCATCCTCTTCCCCTTCTAATGAATCAATGCGCACGACCTGCCAGCCCCCTCCTTCAAGCACCACAAAGGCTACTCGAACCGCGTCTCCAATCTCAATCCCACCATCGACCTGTGCCTCGCCATCGATCATGAAATCGATCCCATTTACCTGCCAGGTAACTTGATCATCAGAGACAGCTGTGACATATCCGCTATAAGCGCCCGCCTGGACATCCGCCAACGCTGGTTGGATGCTGTCCGCAACCCAATCATATTGATCCTGGATTTGACCTTGAACCAATACATTTTCGTACAGTTCAGGATTGCCAACAACCTGGGCCTCTTCTGGAACAATGATATTTACACCTGCCACAGTCCACATACCCTCAACTTTCGAGGTCAATTCACCTTGCACTACGAACAGGTAACCAGGGGTTGAGAGCGGTTCTCCTAAAATTGTTGCTAGACCCTGTCCCGCCCTGACATAAGCCTGGGAACCATCATTGGTAACCAGCACTTTGCCGTGCTCAACTTTAAAGGTGGATTTTCCAGATTCATCGACCAGCACCTTAAAATTGGTGCCTTTCACGCTGGCTGTCCCCGATGGCGTGTACACATTGAAGGCTGCATCCTTTCCCCGCAGAGGTACCACCCCATGTTCGGTTTGCCCTGCGTTTTGGATTAACTCCACCTGCAGCACATTTCCCCATTGGCCATCGATGTTTTCAAGCATCAGATCGGTGTTCGGAGCAAGTGTCGTCTGGGTTCCATCAAAGAATTCGATGGTTACCCATGAATCAGCTGCGGTGCGGACGCGTTGTCCAGCACGCACCCTGTCGCCATTAGATACCGCATGCCAATCACCAGAAACGCCTGAATCTGATACCTGAAGTGTTCCCTTTGCATCAGTCAATGTTGCGGTATGGGCTCCTCTCGGGCCAGCGATGTAAATCCCAGCTCCGGCTGACAGGACGAAAACCATTAACAGGATCAATGCCAGTCCAGCGGCAGCTGGCACAAATAACCATTGACCGGTAAAACCGCCTACTTTCGATCCTTGCTGTCTCTGATTTCTGCGGTTCCTCTCTCGAGTCGCAGAGATGATTTTGAGCTTTTCAGATTGAACAGCCTGTCGATCCAGTTCAGGGTGGGGCAGATCGCGGATCGATGCCGCCAGGTTGATCAGGGATGATAACTCGTCAGAATTATCCCCACCCTCAATCAGATGCTCCACTGGTTCCCCTTCTTCCAGGGATTGAATCTTTTGCTCTAATTTGTCATCTCGTTCCGACATAGGTAACCTCCCACTCAACTAAGATTTCACGTAGTGCTAGCAAGGCTCGCCGCTGGAGACCTTTGATCGAATCTTCGCTCTTGTGCAGCACCTGCGCCACCTCACCAATTGGCATTCCGGAGATAAACCGCATTACAATCACGTCACGCTGGTTATCGGGTAAATCAACCAGCGCGCGGCGTAATTTCTCACCTGTCAATTCTTGGGCGATCACTTCCAATGGCTCTTCACTTTGCCCAGGAAAAGTATCCTCCAAGGGGACATCTCGCTGAGCACCCATCTTGCGATAATGATCAATTGATAGATTTCGGGCAATCTGGAACAGCCAGGCTTGGAAGGAAATATTCTGGTTGTTGTAATTAGACAGTGCTTCAATCATACGCAAGAATACTTCAGAGGTCAGGTCTTCTGCAGTTTGCGGATCACCAACTCGATAATAGAGATATCGGTATATGCTACGCTGGTAGCGATCATAAAGTGCGCTCACGACTTTTGGCTCGCCCTCCTTGGCTCTCCGGATTAGATCTGGATTAAGGACTTCAAGCACTCTGCCTCCTGGCTTATTTTGTTGCCCTGTCATATGGTTAAACGGATGAACAACCAAAAAGAGTCGTTAAAATCAGGTAAAATTCCAGCAAATAACAATAATGAAAGGAGAATGGGGCTGGTAACGAGCAATCTCTGCATTTTTCGATCTCAGATTTGAGCAAACAATTTTTCCCACCCTTTTACACATCCCCAAGTGGGTTCTTTTTAGTAGTTATCCCTCTTCATTCCAGGTAATATATAGATTAAGTACGAAAAGCCAAACTCGATAGGAATAATCAACTTCCAAATTAATAATACCCGGTCATCATAATTCAGATCAGAGATTTGAGAACAGAATTAAATTTCAACCATGAGTAGGTTCAATCTGAATAATTCATCATCTTGATATTGCAGTCGAGCCACAGGTAGCTGATAAATCGACACCTGTGGCTCAATATATTTATTCTGAATGCTATTTTGAGCACATTCTCACATAGCGTATCGATAAATCTGTCTAAGCAGTGTCCACGGAATTGGTAACTCCAGTACGAGGTCGGGAGATTCCCTAATCATCCTCCTCATCGTCCTCGTCTCCATCACTATCACTTTCATCCTCTTCATCGTCGCTGCCATCATCATCATCATCGTCACCATCGTGATCGACACTATCATCATCGTCACCATCGTGATCGACACTATCATC
>JBEQLH010000175.1:0-3239 GCA_040326075.1 Anaerolineales bacterium | reverse complement strand
TGGGTAAAGTGCATCCCCAGGTAGCGCGGATTGGGATGCATAAGCAGTTGCACTGGCACCGCCGAACAGCATCACCACCACGATTATGATAGCTATTAATGTAGAAAATGCAAATTTTTGTGATTTCGTACTCATTGAGTTTTCCTCTCTTTGATTGAAATTTCGATTTATCAGCCCTGATAACCATGCTAGTGGGGATCTTGATCCGTTGACAGGTATCCCATCGAGCTCGGCAAGAAACCTGTCCCGACCTTGAGTGACGGATTGTGGATTCCGTTCAGGCGTCGATCGCATCAACTCAATCTTTTTGATTAGCTTGGGGTCAACGGGCTGCATGTTATCAGTTATATTACTCATTGCTTTCCTCTTCTTCGTATTCGATCAACATCCTGCGTAAAGAAACGATTGCCCTGTATTGCATGGAGCGGGTTGCATCAACTGTTTTTCCCAGGACCTGCGCCACTTCTTCGTGTGACCAATCTTCCAAAAACCTCAATTGGATGATCTGCTGCTGTTCTGATGGCAGGCGCAGCAGTGCAACTCGGACCTGCTCACGTTCCATCGCCTCTGAGACCTTCGCTGCTGGATTCGAACCTGGCTCGACCTGTTCATCGATCTCCATTGATACTTCCGGCAGCGGTTGTCGCCGGTAGAAATCTGTGATCCAGTTATGGGCCACCCGGTAGAGATAAGCCCGCACATTTTCTGTGGGTCCTCCTCCCCTGCGAACAGCTTGCAAATATCGACTGAAGGTTTCTGAAACACAATCTTCTGCGGTAGTCTTATCTCCCAGCAGGCGAATTGCATAGCGATATATTCCCGGACTGTGCTGTTCATAGATTTCAATCAGATCTTGCTTTGTGGGCGTCTCCACATCTGTTGCAAGCATTGTGTTTACATTCATACTCATTTAACCTATATGACGAAAGAAAATAAGAAATGTGACGATCAAAAGGGTCTTAAAGCGAGAATTATTACTTTCCATTAATCTTCCCTGATTAATAAGGGAAATATGCGAATACTAAAGACCAAATCTGTATATACAACCATGATCGCTGTCCCTGTAGACACCATTTGTGCTAATCCAATCTAATATGTGACAATTCGTCGCTGAGATTTGTTTCTATATTTTACCTTAATTGGATTAATATCACTTTAATCCGAGAATTGATAAATTTCGTCGGTAGGAATAAACTAAAAAAGGAATAATATTATCCTCATTTATCCGCATATGATTTGTCCTGTAGACCTGATCATGGTAAACTCATTCTGTTAAAACAATAATTGCTTTCGTCCATCTTTAATCAAATTAACAAAGGATTTCCTGTATCCCGGAACACCAGCATTTCATTAATATAAAAAATCCTCGTCCGATACAAAATCACCCCTGGAGAACCCTGCAATCCATTTCAAGTGAGGAGGCATGAATGAGTGAGACGGTAATATCCATCAAGGATTTCACCAAGTATTATGACGACTTCAAAGCGGTTGACAATATCAGCCTCGAAGTCACCCGGGGAGAGATCTTCGGTCTGCTGGGCCCCAATGGCGCCGGTAAGACCACTGCACTCGAGTGCCTGGAAGGTCTGCGTCAATTCGATGATGGCCAAATGCGCATTCTGGATGTCGATCCACAACGTGATCCGGGCCGGCTGCGCAACCTGATCGGTGTCCAGCTCCAAACCTCCGCATTACCAGCCAATATGACCGTAGAAGAAGCGATGAAGTTCTTCTCCGCTTATCACAATGTCCCTCCCCGGTACGAACTTCTCTCCCGCATGGGCCTCGATGACAAAAGAAAAACCCAATATCACCAACTTTCAACCGGCCTGCAGCGCCGCCTGTCGCTTGCCCTGGCGCTCACCCATAACCCTCCGGTAGTTATCCTGGACGAACCGACTGCGGGTTTGGATGTTGCCTCCCGCACCGAGCTCCATAATTTGATGCAGGAATTAAAAGCCCAAGGCTCAACCCTGATCCTCGCTACCCACGATATGGCCGAAGCGGAAAAAATGACTGACCGGGTTGCTATTCTCCTGCATGGCAAAATCATCGCCACCGGCTCACCCCGTGAACTGACCGCCAAGGGTTCAGGGATGACCAAAGTTTCAGTCCGTACGGAGGCTTCCCTGCTCCATCAACATAATGAAACCTTCCCTGCTGTTTCACAGCAGGGGGTAAATGAGGATTACACCATCTACTACAGTACTGACCCCGGTCCAACTGTTTCAGCAATTTTAGACTTCATCGCCAATCATGATGATAAATTAATCGATCTTCGCGTTGAACGCCCATCCTTGGAAGAACGGTTCCTGGAGATCACCACCACAGGAGGAACACAATGACCGCCTTCACCAATCATTTCCTGTTTGAGTTCAAGACTGGCTTGCGAAATTCGGGTGCCATGATGATGTATTACCTCCTGCCCCTCGGTTTTTACGCCGCCATGGGTTTTGTGATGGTCGCCATCAACCCTGGTTATAAGGAGCTGTTGATCCCTTCCATGATCGTCTTTGCGGCCATGTCTGGTAATATCCTTGGTCTCCCTAATGGCCATGTGGAGGCTCGCGATGCCGGGATTTACCGCAGTTTCAAGATCAATGGTGTCCCGGCGATATCAATCCTTTCAACCCCTTCATTATCAACCAGCGTCCATTTACTGATAATAGCCATCGTAATATCCTTGACTGCCACACCGCTCTTTGATGCTGTACCACCAGAAAACTGGTTGGCGCTTTTCCTGGTCACACTTTTAACAGCTTTCACCTTTAGCACTCTGGGCATGTTAATCGGTGTGGTCTCATCCGGCTCCCGAACAGTCGTCCTGTTGTCTCAGCTCATCTACCTGCCAAGCATCCTCCTGGGAGGTGTAATGATCCCCATTGCTTTGATGCCCGAATCAATTCAAAAATTCTCTGGTTTGCTCCCCAGCACTTATGCCATGCAGGCTTTTTTTGGATTTGCGTACAATCAAGAGACAGTCATCGATCCCTGGCTCGCGGTGGGAGTTCTATTAGTAAGCGGAATTTTGGCTTTTTCCCTGGCGATTTACCTCTTTAGTTGGGACAGCACTAACCAGACCCGCCGGGCATCCCCACTGCTGGGATTGCTGATCTTGGTGCCTTATGTCGCGGCTACCTTGATTGGATTTGTGCTCTAAATTCAGTCTTATCTATTAAATTGACTAGCTACCTGACAGTTTTCAATAAAAGTGAATGGGAGCACTCAGAGCGGAATGG
>JBEQLH010000174.1:0-6673 GCA_040326075.1 Anaerolineales bacterium | reverse complement strand
ATAATGCCATTGCTCCCACGGAGGTCTCGAGATCGTCGATCTGTGGTATCTCCAAACTGGCCTGCTGGCGCCAACCCTCCCCCTGGTTGTGGAAGATGTACAGATGCGTGCCTTGATAACCTTCACCCACCAGCAGGGTATCTCCAGAAACCTCCAGCTGGGAACCGAACCCGACATTGGCGAAAGGCTGCTCGGCTGCCAGGCGTTCGATCTCCATCCAGCCATCCGGCCCGTTTTGGAAGACATAAACCGCTCCGCTGTTGTCCCCCAGCTGTGGGTGATCGGCATCCGGTGCTCCGACGAAGAGCAGGTCCCCATCCATGGCGACTGCCATCCCAAAGTGCTGGTCATATTGGAAGCCGTCATCCCGATCGCTGGAGAACAATTGGGCTGCTTCGATCCAGCCATCCCCTTCATGCTGGAATACGTAGACTCTGCCTGGCTCATTACCGGACAACCCAAGGTGGTCTGGCGCGCCAACTGCCAGAACATGCTCCCCTAAGGCGATCGCATAGCCAAAATTCTCCGGTGGACCCATCCCCAGCTGGCCCCCCTTGACCTGGGTCAGCTGGCCCTCGAGCCGGGTGGCAGAGATCACCGCCAACGGAGCCGGCAAGTCTGGGGAGTCCCTCAACACAGGGGTACTTATTGAGCGTTGTGTCCCTTGGGCGCAGGCTGCCACTGACAGCATAAGCGCGAACAGAATTGCCAGGATAAACGAGCTTTTAGACATGCCAGTCTCCTCTATTCCCAGTCCAAAACGAAGACCACACCAGCACTGGAGATCCCATCTCCAGTGCTGTAGGGTTCGCTGTTAAGGTCATAAAAACGGTGTCCGAGCAGGATCTGATCTTCACTCATCTGAATCACATTCCCCCAGGTGAGGGAGTATAGTTCAGGGTTCAGCGTTGGCAGCTGCACCCATTCCCCGCTCACCTTCTCGTAGCGGTAGGTACCACCCAGGAAGCCGCTGATCGCCAGGCGTTGCCCAGCAAGATCTAACCCTCTGAGCTGCAGTCCGTCATCTTCCTCAGAGGGTGGTAAGATGCGGTTCTGCCACTCCCACTCCCCGTTCTGCAGTTCGAAAATGTGAACCGCGCCGAAATCTCCGCCATACATCGGGGCAGCGGGCGGCATCTCACCTTGCTGGTATTCCTGGCTGGCCATGGCTGCCAGCGTATCGCCCTCCAGGCTGAGTACAGATCCCAATTGAGCTTCTGCCTGGGGTACTTCGGCGATAAGCTCAGCTTCTTCGAGCCATTTATCCCCCTGGAGAGGGTAAACGTAAACCACTCCGCTGTTGGGTGATCCTGGGTTCTCGCGGCCGGGTGCGCTGGCAAACAGGTATTGGTCATCTAAAGCCAGGGCCTGTCCAAAATGGTCCTCGGCTGCCAAGTCTTCGGGAGACAGGCGGGCCTGCAAATACCAGTTATCACCATCCCGCTGGTACAGGTAAACCGCTCCGGCGTTGCGCTCACCATTTAGCCCGTCGGCAGCCCGCGCGCCTACGGCCAAGATATCACCATGCACCGCCACCGCATACCCAAACAAGTCAAAGGGAGCGCCATCGCTGGCTGCCAGACGAGCCTGAAGCTGCCAGGCGTCGTGCTCCCGTTTGTAGACGTAAACAGCTCCAGATCCGTTGCCGCTGCCTGGATTAAACTCGTAGCGGGCGCCCACAGCAGCCGTCTCACCATCGATCCCCACTGCATGTCCAAAGCCGCTGCCAGCCTGGGGTGGGTCTGGGAGTAAGCGGACTGTTTCCACCCAGTCCAAACCCTGGCGTTGGAAGATGAAGGCCGCGCCACCATTATGCGCCCTTTTCAAGTTTGTCCCTGGTGCGCCGACAAGCAGTGTATCTCCGCTGACTGCCATTGCAGAGCCAAAATTATCAAAAGCTGCTGCTTCTTGCGGATAGAGGGATAGCGCCTCCCCGTCCTCTGATCCCTGCGATTGGGGGGTTGAGTCTGGCAAGGTTGATCCCGATGAGAGAGGGCGTAATGCGTTTATAACCCAAGAAAAAGCCAGAATGACACCCAGCAGGAGGACAGCCATCAAGGCAATCCTCAGGGGGGTCAGCAGCCGGGCAACGCGCGCGGAGGTGTGCTGCTCATCCTGTATGGCACCCAGGATTTCGCTAGCTGACCTGCGGGGTGTAACAGTCAGCGGCCAACGTTGCTGAGCCTCCCGTCGCAAACGGAAAGACAAAGCCAGGTCTTGTTTACACTCCGGGCACTTCGCCCAGTGGGTTTGCAATTCAGCGCGCTGATCCGGCTGCAACCCTGCTAATGCTTCTGCTTGCAGGCGATCTGCTCGCAACTCACCAGTACCAATTTGCAGCCGGGTATGCATCCCTTTGTGAAATAACTCAAAGGCTTTTCGGTGGGAGATGCTCATAACTTCTCTTTGTCTTCAATCAGCCAATAATCTCCCTTGAGTTGTAATTGGCGGCGTAAGCGTCGATATGCCTCGTAGAGCCGGGAATACACGGTTTTCGGTTTGATTCTCAGGATTTGGGCGACTTCTGTCACACTCAACCCATGAGCCAGGTGGAGGATAATCGCCAGGCGCTGCTTCTCGGGCAGTTTCTCCACCAGATCCCACAGTTGGGTACGAGTTTCGTTCTGCACTACTTTGGCCTCCGGGTCAATTGGACGGCTGACCAGCGATGCCAGGGAGATCAAAATCTTGTTCAAATTAGCCCGGGCAGCCCTTTTACGTAGATAACCTCGGCAGGTATTGACAGCGATGGTAAAGATCCAAGCCCGAAAATTCGTGCCCACCTGGTAGCTATCCAGGTGAGTCGCAGCCCGGATCAAAGCATCCTGGGTGGCGTCATCGGCTTCATCGGGGTGATCCAGGATCGAGAGAGCCAGTCGATAAACCTGGATTCGATAAGCTCGCACCATCTCCTCGATCACATATGGGTCGGATGGATGGCGGCGCCTCAGCAGCTCGTCGATACCGCTTTGGTGATTATCCATTTATATTAATAGAACGCATCTGGATGGCAAAATTCCCATTAGTTCTCTCAATTATTGACTGGAAGCGATCTTGGAGCATTACCTCACCGGGAGGGGTGAGATATCGGGATCAGTCTAAGACCATACAAGTTTCTGAAAGCGTCCCAGAAACGGACAATAAGCCCTACCTTCTTATAGCGGATAAAAATTAAAAGGTCAATAGGGATATGGTTCATCATTTGCGAATTGAGGCTTTCCCTGATTGAGCGCCAGGTAATGAAGGTTGACACGCGCCAATCACTGGTAAAAAAATTGCTCGCATCAACCAGATGGTTGATCGCAAAACCATCCTCCCGGTTGGTCGAAAATCCATCCATCGTTGGTTCACAGCCTCCATTACTTTCTCTATAATGAGAGCACATATAGGGAAAGGAGTTAGTCATGGCGCAAAGCAAGGAAGTGATCACGGTTGAGGGGTTACGCAAATCCTACGATGAGGTGGTTGCCGTGGATGGTGTTTCATTCCAGGTACCCGCTGGAGAAATCTTCGGCATGGTTGGCCCGAACGGGTCTGGTAAAACCACAACTATCGAGTGCATTGAAGGTTTGCGGCGACCGGATGAGGGGACGGTGAGCGTGCTGGGACTTGATCCCTGGCAGGATACATACCAGCTGCGCGAGCGCACCGGAGTCCAGTTGCAGTCTTCCAGCCTGCCGAGGCGGATGCGGGTTGAAGAAGCAATGGATTTGTTCGCCTCGTTTTATCGCCACACCCGAGATTGGGAACCTCTGCTGGAGGGATTAGGGTTGGGTGATAAGCGCCGGGCTTACTTCAGCCAGCTATCCGGTGGGCAAAAACAGCGCTTATTTGTCGCATTGGCCTTGATCAACCAGCCTGAAGTGGTCTTTCTGGACGAATTAACCACCGGGCTCGATCCACGCGCCCGACATGCGATCTGGGACCTGGTGCGTGAAATTCGGGAACAGGGAACGACGGTCTTCCTGACAACGCACTTCATGGACGAGGCGGAGCAGTTGTGCGACCGGGTGGCGATCCTGGATCAGGGGCGGATCATCGCCCTGGACACGCCAGATCACCTGGTTAACCAGCTGGGGATGGCAACACAGATTGCCTTCCGGTTAAACGGTCATCTGCGAGCCACTCCAGATAGCGGACATAATGGTTCACCAGATAAAGATTTCAGCCCGGCGCTGATTGGCGTGATCGATGGCGTCCAGCGGGTTGAACAGGAAGGAGACCAGGTGGTGGTTTACGGTCAAGGAGATGGATTGGTCGGGGCTGTAATTATGTCTCTTGAAACAGGCGGTGTACCTTTCTACAACCTGCGCACTGAACAGGCCAACCTGGAAGACGTCTTCCTGGCGCTGACCGGGCGAGAGATTGAGAACTAGGGAAAAACCAAGAATAATTGGAGGATTTTATCATGCGTGGATTAGGAAAACTCTTTGTAATGCAGCTCAAGCTCTATCTACGAGAACCAGTGGCCTTCTTTTTCTCGCTGGCTTATCCAGCTCTGCTGCTGCTGCTCTTCGGGTTTATTTTTGGCAACGAGCCAGATTTAGCCTTCTGGGGGAGGAATTTTGGCACGGTGGATGCCAGTGTGCCGGCTTATGCGGGGATCATTATTGGTACCGTGGCATTGATGGGTATTCCAATCGACACGGCTGCCAGCCGGGAAACGGGCGTGCTGCGCCGCTACCGGGCGACGCCACTGCACCCGGCGGTTTACCTGATCGCCAGCGTAGCTGTTTACCTGATGATCGCGCTCCTGGGAATGGCGATCCTGGTGCTGACTGGCAAACTGGTCTTTGGGCTGCGCATCGCCGGCTCATGGCTCAATGTCCTGGCGGCGATAACACTCAGCGCCCTTTCCTTCTATGCCCTTGGTTATCTGATCGCAAGCCTGGTACCTTCAGCGCGGGTGGCGCAGGCAGTGGGCATGGTAATCTTCTTCCCGATGATGTTCCTGTCTGGTGCGGGGATGCCGCTGCAGCTGCTGCCGGAAGGTCTGCGAAAGGTGAGCGATTTCCTACCGCTTAGTTATGTGGTCAGGTTGATCCAGGGCTTGTGGTTTGGAGAACTGTGGCGTGACCTTTGGATACCTGTACTGGTGTTGATAGGCATACTGGTCCTTGCGACAGCTGCTGCGGCTAAAATGTTCCGTTGGGAGTGAACCGGTCCGCAGCTCAATCGGATCGTAGTAAACTATTAATAGTTATTATGTCTGCAGCTCCTGACTCGTCTTCTTCGATACCCCCGCCTGCCAGGCGTGAAGCCTGGGAGCGTTGGGTTATTATTTGGCATGTTGTATTTTATATTTCCTTAGCGGTACCCACAATTCTGGCTCTGTTAGCGGAAGAATTGAACCGATCACAATTGTCTGTCCTGGGGTTTAGCCTGGCTCTCGCAATTTGGTATGGGTTGATCATGGTCTGGATAGTCCCCAGAGCTCGTGGAAAATATCAATTGATCTGGTCAATTATTTATCTGGCAGGGGCGATCCTGTTGTGGTTCCCATTAGCGCGTACACATTGGGCATATTTTATTACCGCCTCGTCCTTCTATGGTCTGATGTGGGGGACACTTCCATTTGGACTGGCAGTTGCTGGCAATGTAATTCTGACTGCAGTGATTATCTGGATCCAGGCTTTGAATCTTGGCAGGTCGGTAACGCTATCAGCTGAACTGTTCTTAATTGGAGCGGTTGTGATCGGGTGGGCTGCACTTCTGGCGCTGTGGATGCGTACGATTATGCGAGAAAGCGCAGCAAGGAAGCTCTTGATCGAGCAGCTTGAGGCAGCTCAGGAAGAACTGGCAGCAGTTGAACGTCGGGCGGGCATTCTTCAAGAGCGGCAGCGTATGGCTCAGGAAATCCATGACACGTTAGCGCAGGGATTTACCAGTATCGTCATGCAGCTCGAAGCGGCTGATCAAGCCTTGCCAGATGATGTGAATGGTGCACGGAGACATTTGCTAACGGCAAGTGATACGGCCCGAGCAAACCTGGCAGAAGCACGGCGCTTGGTTATGGCTTTACAGCCTGAACAGTTGGAAATTGCTTCGCTGCCGGACGCGTTAAGGCGGGAAGCCGCCAGGTGGGAGAAAGACACGGGCTTAAATACGGTGTTTTCTGTTACTGGCGAACCGGTAGCCTTGCATCCAGAAATTGAAGTAACCTTGCTGCGGGCGATGCAGGAAGGATTAACAAATATTCGCAAACATGCCCAGGCAAGCGAGATCGTGGTAACCCTTTCCTATATGGATGAACAGGTGGCGTTGGACGTTCAGGATGATGGACAGGGCTTCGATCCGCAAACGCTGGGGAATGCTCCTGATCAAGTGGGTGGTGGTTTTGGACTGCGTGCCATGCGCCAGCGAGCAGAATATATCGGCGGATCAGTGATCGTTGAGAGCTCCCCAGGGCAGGGTACAACTTTGGTCCTCCAACTCCCCATTGTGAACGAAATCCATCATGAGGAAAACGAGATTCCCGATGAGAAGTAAAAACACCTTCGATACGCTTTATCAGCGATATTTTGTCCTCAGCATCTATACAAAGGATATTTGGCGATGAAGATAATTCGGCTGGTGATCGCAGATGATCATCTCGTTGTGCGAGATGGATTGCGGGGCATGTTGGAAAGCCAGCCTGATTTCGAAGTGGTTGGTGAGGCGTCCAATGGAGAAG
>JBEQLH010000173.1:4975-6713 GCA_040326075.1 Anaerolineales bacterium | reverse complement strand
GCGCGGACGGGAGCGGAGAGCAGGCGATTGATCAGTGTGGAAAATACTGGTCTTACAGGCGACCTGGAAGGGAGCTTACGAGGTTTCTTCGCCCGCTGAGCTGAAATGTGAACTGAAGCCCAACCGGTGAAATACAGGCGTTCAGCTGTGCTCAAAGACATGGCGAAGATGCCTGCGCTGAGCAGTAGGGTGAGGGTAAGCAAACCGGCCCCGATCAGCCATCTCTCCTGGCCGATCGCCACCAGACCATCCCCAACCCAGGTAAAAGGTGAAAAAGGAGAATTGATGCGCTCAAGCTGGTTTAATGCGAATGCAGCCTGGTCACCTGAGATCTCGTCAAAGTCAGCCAGCCGGGCGGATTGGGAGCAGAGTATGGAAACGACAGCCACGAAAAATCCAAGCACCTCCGCAACACGCCGGGCAGGGAAAATCCGCACAACACCCATTACCACCAGGCTGGCTATTCCGGCCGCGGCGAATGCCAGCGAAGTTAATACGAGGAAGACGAGCAGGTAATAGATAAAATTGTAGTTTTGGGAAACCCCCAACCCAAAGAGAACAGGGAGCCCAACCAGTAGGATCAGGGCATAATTGGGTAGGATAGCCTGGATCAATTTAGAAAGGAAGACTGCCCGGATGGGCAAAGGGGAAGAGAGTAAGAAATCCATATCCCCTGCCAGGTAGAGAGCCTGGAGGAGCAAACCAAAACTGGTGATGAGAATAGCTAAAAAGGCGACGGTGACTACCAGAACCGGTACACTGGCGAGCAATCGATCCGGATCACTGACGACTTGAGCAAGTTGGGGAGAGCGGAGAGCATTGAGAACCAGGAAGCTGATCACAAATGCAGCAACCAGTACGGCAAGCAAGACCAATCCTACCACGACCATGCCAATTTTGTTGCGCAGGCGGGCGCGGCGAAATCCACTGACAAAGATCACCCCGCGTAAGCGCAGGAGCTTCCAGACCGAGAACCATAGGTTGGAACCGGGCGTCGAGGCTAGAGTCACCGGAGCACCTCAGCGATCTCGGCATATTCAGCACCTCCGGTCAGGCTGAGGAAAATATCCTCCAGGCTGGTTTCCCCTTCACCGAGGGCGCGTAGCTCCTGCATGGTGCCCACGGCGATCAGCTGGCCTTTATTGATGATCCCGATCCGGTCGCACATGCGCTCTGCGATCTCGAGAATATGGGTGGAAAGGAATACTGATGAGCCCCGTTCGGCGAGCTGCCTGAGAATATCCTTAATCATGCGTGCGGAGCGGGGATCTAAGCCGACCGTCGGTTCGTCCATAACGAGCACTTGAGGATCGTGGATCAGGGCAGTTGCGAGGGCGGTTTTCTGCTGCATGCCGTGGCTGTAGGTGTCAATTGGATCGTCAGCAGCTTCAGTCAGCTCGAACAGCTTGAGCAGCTCCTGGATGCGATGATCGACTTGTTGGGGGTTGATCTCATAAAGATCGCCTACAAAACGGAGCAGCTCCCGAGCAGAGAGCTTGGGATATAGGTTGGGGGTATCGGGGAGGTAGCCGCAAGCGGCTTTAGCCTGCAGCGGTTGGCTCTCCAAATCAAAACCTGCCACCTCGACCGAGCCGGAAGTGGGCTGCAGCAGTCCGGCGATGATCTTGATCGTGGTGGTTTTTCCCGCCCCGTTGGGACCGAGGAAGCCGAACACTTCCCCGGCAGCGACCTGGAAGGTGACATGGTCAACGGCTATTTTCTCACCAAAGCGTTTGAC
>JBEQLH010000173.1:0-4875 GCA_040326075.1 Anaerolineales bacterium | reverse complement strand
TTACCTTCCGCCTGGTGCCATATCAGTATTCTTAAGGGATAATATCCGTTATGTCGTATTATCAGCATAATTGTAGAGATTGAGACCTCTAACGATTTCTTCCAAGCTTGGTTTGATTTTTGAATGTATAATTTTCCCAAATGTAGAATATGCACAAATAAAATTCCTTAGCGACCTTTTAGGTTGCTGTGAAATTATAACGATCTCAAAAATAATCCATGCTGTAAGAAATATATAAGAGCAAGAAAATGACTGAAACAAAGTTTGAACCACTGAAATTTTCCGAGAAGAGCGTTGAAGAAATGATAGCTAGCTCGCGAACATTTTACCTGGACGTGAAGCGTCGTCGCTCGGTTCGTGAATTCTCAGATCGTCCTGTCCCTGATGAAGTGATCAAAAATGCTATTTTGGCAGCAGGTACTTCACCAAGTGGAGCCAACCAGCAGCCGTGGCATTTTGTAGTCGTCTCAAATCCAAAGACAAAACGAGCGATTCGAGAAGCGGCAGAAAAAGAAGAGCGAGCATTTTATCAGGGTCGTGCCCCTGACGAATGGCTGAGAGCGCTGCAGTCATTAGGTACAGACGAAAACAAGCCGTTTTTAGAGATCGCACCTTATTTAATCGTGGTGTTTTTGAAGAAAACCACTGCTGATGAAAAAGGAATAGAACACAAGAATTATTACCCGATAGAATCTGTAGGAATCGCGACCGGAATATTGATTACAGCACTGCATTTATCGGGGTTGGCTACCTTAACGCATACCCCAAGCCCAATGAAGTTCTTGAACAAAATCCTCTCACGACCCGATTCCGAACGTCCATTCCTGATCTTGGTCACTGGATTCCCCAGCAGTGAAGCCTTGGTGCCAACGATTGGTAAATACAAGCTCGATCAAATTGCTACATTCGATGAATAAACAGTTATCCAGGAGTTGAAGATTGGAACGACAGATGGAAGTTAATCCCCTTTCTGTAGATCGGGCGATCATCCAATACATTTCAATAAGCCATCAGGGTGCGAATACCTATGAATTCAGATCAGCAAGTTTATGATTGGCTGCTCGAACCAAGCAATCCGTCTGTCCGATATCGGACGATGACAGAATTACTTGACAGAAAAAAGGATGAAGTCGAGGTTGTTCAAGCAAAAGAACATATTTTTTCGAGTCAAATGGTCACACAAATTCTATCCAAAATGCATCCGGATGGATATTGGCTGCAAAAGAAACCAAGTACCAATGAGTTTGTGGGGGATGGTGTGGTATATGGTGCATACGCGACCACACATTTCTGCCTTGCTTATCTAGCGGAACTGGGGCTCGATAGCCTAAATCCACAAGTTTCCAAGGCGGCTGATCGATATCTTGATTTACAAAAAGCAGATGGTGATTTTTTCCGCCATTTATCTTGTCTCTTTGGTTACAATATTCGCACATTTATCATGCTTGGTTTTCGCCATGATCCCAGAGTGCAAAAATCTATTGATTTGATGTTGACAACAGAACGCCCAGATGGAGGTTATTTGTGCGATATGCATGAAGGGAAATATAAAACTAAAGTTGTTAAAAGTTGTATCCGCGGGAGTGTCAAAACACTGCTTGCATTTTCTGAGTTGCGGGAATACTGGGATCATCCTCGATGCCAATCATTGGTTGATTATTTCTTGAAACGAAGTGTCTTGTTTCGCACCAGCGATCTCGACCAGGCAATAAATCATGATGTTACCAGGACATCTTTCCCCATAACGTGGCGGGCTGGGATAACCGAAATGGTTTATGCACTCAGTAAAATGGGCTATGGTGCAAACGATGAACTCAAGCGAGCGTGGGAAATTCTTGATAGCAAACGAAATGCCCAGGGAAAATACCGACTTGATTGGACCCCGACTCAGGCATTGCTCAAGCCAGGAAAAAGGGGAGATCCCAATAAGTGGATAACATTTTATGCACTGCTTTCAAAAAAATATAAGTCTGAGAAAGCACCTTAATCCCGCGCAGAGCTGAATAATGAAAACGCGACGCGATTTTACAAGTTCGTAAAACGAACAGAAGGTTGGATACGAAAATGAACCAATCGATCATCCATGTTGCCCTTGTTGTCCGGGACTACGACGAAGCCATCAAGTTCTTCTGCCAAAAGCTCAATTTCAAGTTGGTAGAAGATACTTACCAGCCGGAACAGGACAAGCGTTGGGTCATTGTCGCTCCACCTGGATCAAACGGCACCAATCTCCTGTTGGCACGCGCATCAACACCAGAACAGGAAGCATTCATAGGCAGCCAGAGCGGTGGGCGGGTATTCCTTTTCTTGAGCACGGATGATTTCTGGCGCGACTACAATGAGATGCTTTCGGCAGGCATCAAGTTCGTCAGAGAACCAAAAAATGCGCCGTATGGGACCGTAGCTGTTTTCGAAGATTTGTATGGCAATCTGTGGGATCTGATCGAGCTGGCTGAACGAGAGGTCAATTAGACGTCTGAGCACCGCACAACAATTTTCTGAAGCGGACCAGGGATACTGCGTGAAGTTAATACTTCAATCGGAGGGTGCATTGATGGACTTGCCTTTCATTCTTGATATCATTTCGACTGCTGCAATCCTGATCGCAATAGGGTTCGGTTTACTCGAATTGCGGCATTACCATTTATCTCGAAAGAGAGATTCTGCATTATATATACTGAATTCATATCAAACAGATGAATTCTTACATGGGACCTGGACAATATTGTCAATTCCGGATGGGTTGACGAAGGAAGAAATTGAACAAAGGGTGGGGGATGAAATTAAAGATGTCTATCTAGTAATGAGCACCTGGGAAAGAGTTGGGATTCTAGTTTTTCATAAAGAAGTTTCGATGGATTTGGTTGATGATGCAAATAGCGGGACAATCATGCTGTCCTGGCAAAAGCTCGAGGGGTATGTATCTGGGATGCGCAAGGAGTTTCAAAGGGAGACGATATTTGAGTGGTTCCAGTGGCTTGCAGAGCGTATGAGGGAGCGCGAAGGAAACAAGCCACCAGTTCCAGCTCATATCGCGCATAAAGAATGGGAGGAGTAACAATGTGTAGATTTAATAATGAAGATGGTTTACATTAATCAATTTTCCACCAGAGCTCTCGCTGGTGCGGATCGGGGATGCGGTACAAATTGATAGAAAAGTTGTCTGATAAGAATGAGGAATAAAACAAAGTGGCAGGGATTAACCCAGCTGCTCATCTGGCAAACGATTGGTGGTTAGTTCTTCCGCAAAGGAGGGAGGGCTTCAATTCGAATCATAAAAGCCGATCAATAATTCTGCGCAGTGACCTCATCACAAACCTGAACATGGAGACTAAATGCTGAGAGAAGAAATCATAGGCATTTGCGACCGCGAAGTACTCGATACAGCATCTCAGCTGTTTGGCATTAGAAAAGATGCGTTCACATTGGTTGCCGGTTATGAAGGTTGTGCAAATATTGTTTATGAGTACAAGCGCGATGGGCAGTCCTGTATTTTGAGGATTTCCTTCCGCCCCGACAGGACTAAGGAACAGATTCAGGCCGAACTGCATTTCGTGAACTACCTGGCTGAACACGGTGTCCACGTTTCCACGCCCATACCTTCTAAGAACGGAAGACAGCTTGAGATTATTCGAGTTCGAGGAATGCCGCTGCACCTCGTCTCTTTTGTCAAGGGTAAGGGGATGCGGGTGCCGGATAATGGTTATCGCTACCGAGAGGACGCTCCCATCGAAGAGTATTTTCAGAACTGGGGGTGGATTCTTGGACAGATGCATGCCTTAACAAAGGAATACCAACCAGCCAGTGATCGAGTGATACGACCGGTGTGGTTCGATATCCACATATCAAGACAGATGATTGAGACGCAGGTGCCAAGCAGATTGGCTGTCGTGCGTGACCGGATCCGGTCTCTCCTGGATGAAATCCTGTCACTTCCCAAAGATAGGGATTCGTACGGTCTGATCCATGGGGACTTCAATGACGGCAATTTCACTGTTGATTACACCACTGGAGACATGACCGTATTTGACTTTGACGATTGCTGCTATTACTGGTTCGTTTACGAGCTGGCTTCCGCTTGGGAAGGCGGAATCGGTAGGGTCATGTTCCGAGGTCTGGAGGAGCGTAAAGCCTTCATGGCACACTATATGGAACAGGTGATGGAGGGCTACAATCGGGAGAATTCATTGTCTGCCGAATGGCTGGCGCGTTTGCCTTTGTTCGTGAAGTTAATCCAGGTCGAAGAATTCCTGCATTTTGTTCAATACATCGATGAGCCTGACGAGGAGATGCAATCTCAACTGGATTACAAGATCAAGTGCATTGAAGATGACATTCCGTACATGGGCTTCTTTGACAGCATCTTTTCACCGGAAAGACCATTCTCGTTGTGAAATCCTGAGTGTCAATCGAGTGGACCGCTGGTGCTGGCTCGTTTAACATGCGCATCGGAGTTGACCATATAGTCGAGAGTTTCTAAGGGTGTTTTCTCTTTTGTTGTGTTTCAAGTCTGGATTTGTCACACTGCGTATGCCGCAAAGTGGATTATGTACCGGTCGTTCATTTGAAAATATCCCTATAATTAAATGACAAACGTGTCCGAACAGGTATTGAATTTATTACCGTTTGATCGTAAGTCCCCCTGCTAAGGCTGGGAGGGATTCAATTGAATCCTACCAGTCCTAAAATTAATACTGCTTGAAATAGAAAGTCAGTTTTTAGCTGTGCTTTTTCTCCCCCCTTCTTTTTTTACCAGCTACAAATGAATTTGAAAATTCCAGGAGCCCCACCCGGACCTAATCTTCCCTACTCATCAAACAGGTAGGTCGCCTCGGCGTAATAGCGCACGCCCTTGTGCGCCATCCTTTCCTGGAT
>JBEQLH010000172.1:3906-6751 GCA_040326075.1 Anaerolineales bacterium | reverse complement strand
AGCAATCCAATCGGTTGTGTAAACCAATAATCCTCGAACTCACTCAACGGTTCAGCAGCCTTGAATTCACCACCCCTGAAAATCATAGGTTCGACGATCAACTCTTCTACGATTGTTGGAACTGCGTATGGAAAATTGGGATCATCGGTCAGGGGCCACATTATGCCATCAAAAATCTTGATGCTTTCCACGGTATCCAAGCGGTCTGCCGCATAGCGCGCTTGGATATTCGGTACGCCTGGTGCTGAACCCATTCCCAGGACTGCGCTCAAACCTGCTTCAGCAAACCGGTCACTTAATTCAAGTTGTTTCCGTGTGGTGAAGAATAAGCCACCCATATCGGTGTAGTGAACACCCGCCTTCAAACAGGCTTCCATCACCGGGAGATTCGTATTGTATACAGTTCCATTCAAACATGTATCAGAACCCTTTAATACCTCAACCATTCCCTCCGGGTCGTTGACATCCACTTGTTTGATCTTAATTTTTGGACTGTTGATGTAGTCCGCGACAATCTTAGCTTGTTCGAGGTTCAGATCAGCAATGACCACCTCGTCTACCCGTTGATCCTGTGCGAGATCTTGGACAGATATGCATGACATTTTCCCTGCTCCACCCAATACGGTGATTCTCATTTCTTGTCTCCTGATTTTCTATTTTACTTTATAGAGAAAAATATATGAAAAGGTGGTAAGTATTTTCAAACTTTGCCATCCTCTTTGCTGAAACGGGAGCCATTTTCGAGCGAAAATTCTATAAATGGCAGTGCCCCATAAGCTATTTTATAAGTTCGTAATATCATTGATGTTCGCGTATTGGTGACGCCAGGGACGCGCAGCATTTTTTCGTTTAAAAAAGAAGCCAAATGTTCCCGGTCCCTGCATAATACCTCTACCAGGAGGTCAAACTCTCCAGAGACCATGATCAAATAGCTGACTTCTGGAAATTTTGATATTGTATCGACCACTTTTTCAAGTAATGGGGGTTGAACAGAAACGCTGATCACAGCTGGCGCATCGAAACCCAAGCGATATGGATCAACCATGCCAACAATCTGAAGGATCCGATCTTCGATTAACCTGGCAACCCGGTTGCGAACAGTTCCTTCCGACACCTTTAACGCCTTTGCTATATCGGTGAAAGGTATTCTCCCATCAGATTGAAGGAAGGAAATGATATCGAGATCGATTTGATCCATTAATTTCCCCTGTGTGATTTTCGCAGGTTTTCTTAATTCTATTATGGAATTCGTAAAATATCAACCGATATTTGCTAATAGCGGAATAGTGAATGCTAAAATCCAGAGAATTCACACATTATCATCAGATAAGAAAAGAGACGGTAATCAATCTACCGTCCCTGATAGCGAAAATATCGAGCAATTATTTTTGAATGACTTGTTCGGCTTTGGCCTCTCGTCCATTCGTTCCAGGTTCTTCAGTCTCTTCCACTCGGCGAAACTGACTCATATAAAGATCGTAATAAAAACCTTTCTGGGCGAGCAGTTCATCATGTTTGCCCCGCTCAACGATTTGGCCTTCATTCAGCACCAACAACAGGTCCGCGTTGCGAATGGTGCTCAACCGATGAGCGATAACAAAACTGGTGCGACCCTGGAGCAAACTCTCTAACGCCTTCTGAATGAGTCGCTCAGTGCGGGTGTCGACGCTGGACGTGGCTTCATCCAAAATCAAAATTTGTGGATCTGAAAGTGCTGCCCGTGCAATTGATATTAACTGTCTTTGACCCTGACTCAGGCCACTGCCACGTTCTCCAAGGACGGTATCGTAACCATCGGGTAAACGTTCGATGAAGGTATCAGCATGCGCTAACTTTGCAGCCGCGATCACTTCATCATCACTGGCCTTCGGCTTACCAAAGCGAATATTCTCCATTACCGAGGTGCTGAAAAGGAAAGTGTCCTGCAGAACGATACCGATTTGTTCCCGCAGAGATTCCTTGTTCACGTAGCGAATATCCAGGTCATCGATCAGCAATGCCCCACCGGTAACATCGTAGAAACGAGGGATTAAATTTACCAGGGTTGTTTTTCCAGCTCCAGTAGGCCCGACGATCGCAATCGTTTGTCCAGGTTCTGTCTTGAAGCTGATCCCATTTAAGACACTTTCATCTTCCTTGTAAGCTGCGAAAACGTTTTGAAATTCCACCATCCCTTGGATTGTTGGCATAGTTTCAGCACCAGGAGTATCTTCGATCGCAGGTTCCTCATCCAGGAGACCAAAAATGCGCTCCCCACCAGCTACTGCACTCTGGATATTCGTCCACATGACAGAAATTTGCTGGATTGGTTGGTTGAAGCGTTGGACATAATTCAAAAAGGTGATCACCAGACCAAGAGAGAGCACCGTTCCAAAAAGTGGTTGACCGCGCAGCAGGAGCAAACCGCCAACTCCTGCAACGATCGCTAGAGCCAGGTAACCTAGCGCCTGAAGGGTTGGTGCAAGGGCACTGGTAAACGATACCGCCCGAATATTTGCGTCTCGGTTGGCCGCGTTCGTGATCATGAAATTATCGATATTTTCCTGCTCACGACTGAAGGCTTGCACCTCACGAACTGCAGATATGGTTTCCTGTAATTCAGCATTCACGCTGCCCATCTCAAGCCGTGTCTGGCGAAAAGCTTTCCGTGCCTGGGATGAGAACCACAATGTTGCGATGATCATGAAGGGGACTACGGATAGGCTCACCAACGCATACACCACGCTTTCCTGGAACATGCTGATCCCGATCCAAACGATCAGCATCCCACCGCTGACCACGCTTACCAAACCAAAGCTGAATACCTGTTGAATGGTGTCAGTGTCGTTGGTGATGCGGCTCATCA
>JBEQLH010000172.1:0-3806 GCA_040326075.1 Anaerolineales bacterium | reverse complement strand
AACTGCACCAGGGGTGAGGTAGCAATCCACAACTTGCCCAATCAATTTAGGAGCAGTGACCTGTGCCCAGGTCGAAGCCAACATCATGACGACAACCAGAACTAACAAAAGCCAGAATGGTCTGAAGTATGTTCCAAACCGGCGAAGTGTTTCACTTACATTTTTGGGCTTGAGGGTATCTCGACCCATCGCCCGGCTTACTCCGTGACCACCACCGAACATAACTATCCTCCGAGAAATTCTGAATCCAATGGATCCAGGTCTTCGCTAATTTCAGCATCACCAATCAATTGAGAGCTGTAAATATCTGCATAAATCTCGCTCGTTTCAAGCAATTCTTCATGATTGCCTCTGGCGACAACCTCCCCTTTCTCTAAGACAAGAATGAGATCGGCATTGATTACAGTACTGATCCGTTGGGCGATCACAAAACTTGTGCGCCCTCTCATCAGCTTGTCCAGAGCATTCTGAATCTCCACCTCAGTTGCCAGGTCAACGCTGCTGGTTGAATCATCCAGGATTAATATTCGTGGATCTAAAAGTAATGCTCTCGCAATAGCCACCCGCTGCTTCTGACCACCGCTCAATGTCGATCCTCGTTCCCCGACCGGGGTATCATATCCTTCAGGAAACGCGATTATTTCCTCATGTGCAGCAGCGGCCTTAGATGCTGCTTCAATTTCATCAAACGTTGCATCAGTTTTTCCAAATGAAATATTATCTCGAATTGTGCCTGCAAATAAAGTTGTTTCTTGCAGAACGATGCCAATTTGTGATCTTAAGGAGTCGATCTGAACTTCCCGTAGATCATATCCATCAATTGTTATCCGCCCTTCGCTTGGATCATAGAATCGAGGGATTAAATTGATGATCGTCGACTTTCCTGACCCAGTTGCACCCAGTAACGCAACCGTCTTGCCGGGTTCAATATCGATATTTACATTTCTTAATACTGGATCTCCACTATTGAAATAACGGAATGAAACATCTTCGAATTTCACCCGACCTTCAACTTGAGGTAGATCTATCGCATCTGGCTTATCTGTGACCTCGTTTTTTGTATCCAGGATTTCGAATATCCTTGTCGCCGAAGCGGAAGCCTGTGACATCTGTGTGATGATCATCCCTAATTGAGCGGCTGGGAAAAACAGGAATACCAGGTAAATGCTGAACTCCTGCCATTCCCCTAACGTCAGCATGCCAGTGATCATCTGCCGGCCGCCGAAATAGAGCACTACCGCTTGTCCAAGACTGGCAATCAGGAGCATAAGAGGAAATAGCAAGCTGAAAAAACGGGCAACGTAGATGTGCTGGTCCATTAACGAATCCGCTGCAGCATCAAACTTTCTTTCCTCGCTTTGTTCACGGGTAAATGCCTTCACAACCTTGATCCCTGAAAGATTTTCTTGAAGGATGGTGTTTAATTTATCCAAACGTTTTTGAATCCTGAGAAACATTGGACCCAATCTTGAACCAAATATCATCACCAGGATCAGCGCAATGGGTAGGATGGGCAAGGCGATGAGCGTTAAGCGAACATTGGTCGAGAACAAAATCACCAGGGTTCCTGCCAGGAGAATTATTGCTCCTACCCCCATCAACAATCCCTGACCGATGAACACGCGTACTTTTTCCACATCATCAGTAGCCCGGATCATTAATTGCCCGGTCTGGTTGCGATCATGGTAGGAAAATGACAGGCCTTGAATCTTGGCAAACAACTCGTTCCGCATATCGAATGCCACACTTTGAGAATTTCGTTCTGCAGTAAAAGTCTGTAAGAATGCGAATACTCCCCTCAAAATCGCAAAAACCAGGATCGCTAAGGCAGATGTGATCAACAAGCGTTCTGCATTCTCATAATTAAATACCAGCTGAGCTTGAGTTGTATCCATAGCCTCCAAGATCTGGTCCAGGATGGTGGAGGGAATTGTATCCATACGGGGCACAATCGCGTTAGCCACCGAACCCTGGGTAACCGCATCAATGATATTCCCCAGCATTTTGGGAACCATCAATTGTGCGAGAGTTGCAACCACCAGGAATAAATATGGGATTATCGCTTGCCAACGATAGCGTCCCAGGTATTGAATCGATCGGGCCAAGGTTTTTCGATCTATTCGACCTCGACCGTTTGCTGTTCTCGAAGTTTGCAAAGTAATATCTCCTTCTCTAACAAATCATTTTGCTGGGTGCTTAATTTTGAACGGAAATGTCATTTTTGGCTTGGTTGTGTTTTTCACTGTTCCCAACCTGATTAATTTCCGGCTCAAGATCATGAGCTGCGTTTGTTAATATTGTCAGGGCAGTAATAATCGAAATTTGTTCATCAGGGGTGATTGCATTGGTCAGCTTTGCCATCCAACGCTTGCGGGCTTCGATGCTATCTTGAACAATAGCGCGTCCTTTATTTGTCAATTTCAACTGCTTCATACGACGATCAACCGGATCTTCAGTTCGTTCTATCAATTCATATTGGACCAGGCGATCAACCATCTGGCTGGCGGCCGCGTTTGTCACACCCAGCAGCTCGCCAACATCAGATACACCACAACTGCTTCCGTGGTGCAGGTGAAAAAGTGTGCTCATCTGGGGCAGCGTCAGGCCTGAGTCTTTACTGAATTGAACGAAATCTCGCATCGACCGGCGCATGAAAGTCTCAGACCAATCACGTAGGACCAGCGTAAATTTGTCAGGTATTGTCATAGTTAAGTACCTTTATTAGTTAAAAGCGCTTAACTATACGATTATATGTCAAGATTGTCAAGTACATGATTCGGCTGAAAAAACCCTCATTTTACATTGAAGTTAAGCGTATAATCCACGTAGATACACCATTCAGTTTTACATATCTCGTTTAAACCAGACCTAAAGGACTGCTCTATCATTCTTTACTATGAAATGGAATAAAGACACCTTACATATCACCTCGCTTGGCAAGGGGCTATACCCATTTACCAGGGATGTAGAGACGCTGATCCACAAGTGGGGAGTTAAAGAAGGCATGTGTTTTCTATACATGCCCCACACCAGTGCCTCGCTCGTGGTGAGCGAGAATTATGATCCAACTGCCAAGATTGATCTGGAGGAGTTTATGGAGCGATTGGTTCCAGAAAACCAACCCTGGTTCCACCACACATTCGAGGGATCCGATGATTCTCCCTCTCACATGCGTGCTATGTTGACCCACACCAGCTTATCTATCCCGATTGATGAAAATAAACTCAGCTTAGGAACCTGGCAGGGAATATACCTCTTTGAACACCGCGCCAGTTCTCACCAGCGAAAAGTTTTAATCCGCTGTCTCAACACAGAATAACCATTGGTATTAGTTACGCAAGTTTAAATGATTGGGCGAGAGATTTATCACCTCTCGCCCATTTGCTTATTCAACTTTTGGTACTTTCGATTTCATGAACTCAAGCGATTCTTGAAAGCCTCGGTGAGATGAGGAAGGATCTCGAACAGGTCACCAACAACTCCAAAACGCGCCATCTTGAAGATCGGCGCCTCAGAGTCTTTATTGATTGCCACAATCACCTTGCTGGTGCGCATCCCAGCCTGGTGTTGAATAGCCCCTGAAATCCCACAGGCTATATACACATCAGGTGATACAACTTTTCCAGTCTGTCCAACCTGATGATCGTAAGGAACGTATCCTGCATCTACCGCAGCACGACTTGCACCTACTGCTGCACCAAGCACCTCAGCCAGATCACCGATCAGCTTGAAACCTTGTTGGGCCCGCCATATTTCGGCCTCGCTCTCGTCCATATCCGCAGGAGGCATTAATGCGGGATTATTGG
>JBEQLH010000171.1:5766-6844 GCA_040326075.1 Anaerolineales bacterium | reverse complement strand
GCTCGATTTATTGAGCGGGCTCAGTCCAGTACGGGTAAATTCCACGAAAGGATTTCGTTTTTATGATTGAAATTGGTTTCCATACGGATGCTTTCAACAGCTCCTATTGGAGCTTTGAAAAATGTTTGGAGTGGGCGCAGAACAATGATGTCCACTATATTGAATGTGGCACAATTGACGGTGTAAGCTGGCTGCATGGGCTTGGCTATCAACCACATGTCTCATTGACTGAAGACCCCTACAAGCTTCGAGAAAAAATGGAAAGCTATGGGGTCAAGTTTTCCCAGTTAGATGCGGCTTTCCCGGTTTCACTGCCAGAAGGTGCTTCACTTGGGTTGATATACATCCTCAACTCTATTCGGTGGGCAAAATTGGTAGGTTGTACACATATCGACACCACCGACCATATGTTTAAGCCAGAAGGGTTGACAGATGCGCAGGCTCTGGAAATGATGAAGGGCATCTATAGCGATGTTATCGAAGTTGCTCAGCGTTACGAAATGATCATCAACATCGAACCGCATGGTTATTACACCACCAAACCTGAGTTCATGGAAAAGATGTTAAATTTTGTCGATTCCCCATATCTCAGGATGAATATGGACACCGGCAATACCTTTATTGCCGGACAAGATCCGGTTGCTTTTCTCTCTAAATTCAAGGATAAGGTCAGCCACTTTCATGTAAAGGATGTTAGCGAATCCTTGGAGGCTTCCCTGCGCGGTGAACTAACCGGCATCGCAGTCAGTAATACAGCAATTGGTGATGGTGTGAATGTAGATAATATTAAAAAATGCTTTGATATCCTGGTGGACATCAAATATGATGGTGTGGTAAGCATTGAATGCGAAGGCCAAGGCGGGCCCATGATTGAGAAGAGCCTGGTTTTCGTACGCGAGTTGGTGGACGACGCCAACAAAAGAATTGCTGCAAGCTAATTTCTGTTAATGATAGAGTCTGGCACCCGAGATTAAACCTCGCCTGCCAGACTACCTTTTTTATTAAACATACTTGTGATGACGTCATCATAAGGTGTCATGTGAGAAGTCCAGTGAGTAAATAATACTGGATAGTTGTT
>JBEQLH010000171.1:0-5666 GCA_040326075.1 Anaerolineales bacterium | reverse complement strand
TAGGAGGTTGTTATGCGTGCAAAAGTGGCTCCCCTGTATTTTAAAAAGGGGCGGAACGATGATTTCGATACCCAATTAGATCTGCTCAAAGAAATTCTTGTAGATTATATTGAGTTCTTGGAGGAAGTACCGTTTGGTGACTTGATTCCATCAGAGACCGACGCCGTGCTTTTCCCACAGATATTGGGGGCTGCGTATGACCAACTTGATGATTTTAAGGCGATAAATGTGCCGATCTTGATCATTACAACCGAATTCGGTACGATGGCAATGTGGGATTGGGAGGTCATCAAGTATCTCCAGTCTGAGGGGGTTGAGGTGATTGCACCGTATAATATGGATCAAACTAAAAATCTGGCGCGAGCATTGGCCGTTAAGCGAGATTTGAAATCATCCAAGTTTGTGGTCTATCAGGATGAACCTGCTGCAGGAGGATTTCAACCTGAGATATTCAAGCGGTTTTATTGGTATATGGATGAGTGCACCCAACGTATATTTAATAAGTATGGCGTCACGCTTGAAGAGCGGAGTTTTGCGAAAATGGGCGCTGAAGCTAAAGCGCTCGCCGATTCAGAAGCCGAAAAGGTTTGGGAAGTTTGGGGTAGCCGTTTACCGCTCGGTAATATTAGCGTCAAACAGCGTAACAGCGCCTTGAAAATGTATTTGCAGCTGAAAGATGCCCTGGAAGCCGATCCGGCGATAAAGGGGATGGGCATAAACTGTTTGAATGAATCCCACCACTCGGATACGACCCCGTGTTTAGCCTGGAATATGTTGTACGAGGAAGAGCAGTTGATTTGGGCTTGTGAGGGCGATACGGTCGCCATGCTGACCAAGTATCTCTTGCACAAGTCGCTCGATGCGCCGATCATGATGACCAATATGTACCCCTTCTTGATGGGGGATGCTGCTTTGAAACATGAGAACATTCCATATTTCCCCGAGGTCAAGGGAGATCCAGATAATTACATTTTGGCAGCCCATTGTGGATATTTTGGTGTCGTGCCGCAGTCTTTTGCCACAGATTGGAAAGTGGAGTCCAAAGTTCTGGCGATTGTTGATGATAATGCGATTGCACTGGATGCGCGTTTACCCGAAGGTCCCATTACTTTGGCGAAACTACACCCCACATTGGAAACGATGTCGGTGATTGAAGGTGAAATTGAGAAGTATATCCAATATGAAGATTCTGATTGCTTGAATGGCGCTGTAATCCGTGTCAGCGATGGCCATCAACTGGTCAGTGCCTTGGCCTCTCACCATTACCTGATCTTAACTGGACGTCGTTTAGCTGAAATTCGCCAGATAGCCAAAGTATTTGATTTAGACATAGAGGCTTATTGAGAATAAAATGAATTCAATCGAACGAACTCTGCGCACTTTATCGTTCCTGCCGGTGGATAGGGTTCCTGTCGACCTTCACAATTTCATGGTCACTCCTCGGTTCCTGGGCGTTGACGATTATGCAGAATTTTTCAAGAATGGAGAGGCGATGGCAGAAGGCCAGATCAAAGCCTGGGAGCGTTATGGCCATGATATTTTGATGGTAGAAAATGGGACAGCTGCCCTGGCAGAAGCCTGCGGGGTGCAAGTAGAATACCTAAAAGATTCTGCGCCCGTAGCAAAAACTCCGGCAATCAGCAGCTTGGATGAGGTTGACAGATTAGAAATTCCTGACCCTTACAAAGACCCTCTGTTAAGTGAACTGCTTAAAGCTACCCGAATCGTAGTCGAAGAGATCGGAGACCGGGCATACGTGATGGGCCGGGCAGATCAGGGACCTTTCAGCCTGGCTTGCGAGATCCGGGGGATGAGTGAATTCCTTATGGACCTTGCTTTGGGTGAAAAACTGGATAAAGCCCACCAACTACTGGATTTCTGCCGCCAGGTTTCCGAACGCTATGTGTTGGCACAAATTGAGCAGGGGGCGCATGCCACTTCGATCGGGGAATCGCCCTCGGGACCGGATGTGATCTCACCAAAATATTACCGGGAGTTCGCTTATCCGTATGTCAAAACACTGGTGAGCAATCTAAAGAAGAACGATATTACCCTTGCATACCATATCTGTGGAAATTCCTCACCCATCATTGAAGATATGGTCAGCACGGGGGCAGCGATCATCGAAATTGACCAAAAAGCCGACCAGCAAACTTCTAAGGCTGCAGCAGCCGGAAAAGCTACCTTACTGGGTCCAATTGACCCCAGTGGAGTAATGGCTTATGGCACACCTGAGCTGGTTATGGAAAAGTGCAATGAAGCATTAGAAAACCTATCGCCGGGTGGTGGTTTTATTCTAGGCCCAGGTTGTGCCTTGCCACCCATTACACCGGACGAAAATATTGATGCCATGATTGAGGCAGCCAAAAAGTTTACGCTACAATGAAGAGGAGGAGAAATAAAAATTTAAATACTTGAATACTCCAGCCGGATAATTTATTAACTACAAGGAGGTTGAAATGACACTAAAAGTGGGCATTGACAACTATAGCTACCATCGCTTTTTTGGAGAGGTATATCCTCAACAAGAACCCCCTGATAAGCAGATGACCACAGAGGATTTCCTCAAACGCGCAAAAGAACTCGGTGTGGATGGTGTATCTCTGGAATCGTGCTTTATAAAGAGTTTTGATCCTGGGTACTTGGCTGAACTCAAAAACTCCCTGGATGATTACGGGTTTGACCGGGTTTGGGCCTGGGGACACCCCGATGGACTTGAGGGCGGCAAGAACGATGCAATGCTCACCGATATGATTGAGCATATTTCTTATGCCAAAGCCATTGGCGCAGAAGTTATGCGCGTGGTGGGCAGCAGCCTTGCCTTCCGTTTTGAACCGCATGGTCCGCAGCTTGAAAAGTTGACCAAGATGTTCAAGGAAGCCGTGAAAGTGGCTGAAGAGATGAACATCAAGATGGCTGTGGAGAATCACTTTGACTTTGACTCCGATGAATTCCTAGCCCTGATCGAGGAGGTTGGTTCTCCATATTTTGGGCTGACTTTTGATACTGGCAACTTCACCCGCTTGTTGGATGAACCGGTAAAAGCCATGGAAAAATTGGGTAAATATGTCTTCGCCACCCATATAAAAGACGTAAAAATTACCCCCAATACCCCAGCCGATGAGTGGTTCTTCTTCTCTTCAGTGCCGGTTGGTGATGGCTATATCAACATGCCCAAAATAGCCAAGATGCTTGAAAAACTTGACTACCAGGGTTTGCTGGCTGTTGAGGTGGATTTCGCTCACCCAGAAATTGCCGGGAAGGAAGATGCCACAATAGAAAAGAGTGTTAAGTACCTGCAGAAGTTGGTAAAAGAAATATAATGGTCTTTTGAAAATAACGAGGAAGGAAAAGAAAAATGAAAGAGTTGAACGTCGCTATCATTGGTTACAAGTTCATGGGCAAAGCTCACTCAAATGCCTGGCAGAATATAACCAATTTCTTTGATGTACCCTTCAAGCCTGTTTTGAAGGTTGCCTGTGGCAGGAATGAAGAAGCTGTCCAGGAATTTGCTGACCGCTGGGGATGGGAAGAAGTAGAGACGGATTGGCGAAAGGTGGTTGAACGGGACGATATAGATATTGTCGACATCTCGACTCCCCCAGCGCTGCACTATGAAATTGCGGTTGCTGCTGCAAAAGCTGGGAAGCATATCTTCTGCGAAAAACCGATCTCACTGACTGCGGATGAAGCGCTAAAGATGTATGAGGCTGCTGAAAAGGCAGGCGTAGTTCATTACCTGAACCACAACTATCGTCGTTGTCCGGCAGTTATGCTTGCCAAACAGATGATCGATGATGGTAAATTGGGCACGATCTATCACTGGCGGGGCTGTTATTTGCAATCCTGGCAGATGGATCCCAACTTCCCGCTCACCTGGCACTTGCAGAAAGATATTGCTGGTTCGGGCGCTAGCGGTGGGATCAATTCCCACAGTGTAGACCTGGCTCGCTTCTTGGTGGGTGAGATCAAGTCTGTATCCGCGATGGCTAAAACATTTGTCAAAGAACGTCCTATTCCTGAGGGGGCTGCTGGTAGTACATTTTCTGCAGGGGAATCGGGCGGGAAAATGGGCAAGGTCACTGTGGAAGACGCCATTTCGATGGTAGTGGAGTTCGAGAACGGTGCTTTGGGTTCATTTGAAGCAACCACCTTTGCCATTGGGCGCCAGAATTATAACTACTTCGAGATCTATGGCTCGAAGGGCGCGGTGATTTTCAACCTTGAGAGAATGAATGAATTGCAGTACTTCTCAGGTGAGGATGGGGAAGGCGAGAAGGGTTTCAGAACCATTCTGGCAACCGACCCCAGCCATCCCTATATCGCTGCCTGGTGGCCGCCCGCACACAACATCGGCTATGAGCACGAGTTCCATCACGCAGTGTTCGACTTCCTGAAAGCGATAGACTCTGGAGAACCGATCGCGCCCAATTTCTACGATGGCTATTTGGGCATGAAAGTGTTGGAAGCTGGCTTGAAATCGGCAGAGACGAAGAAGCAGATCGATATCAGCTAAGCTCAACCGATTTACGAGCGTGATTAAAAGACCAGATCGGGGTGAATGATCTCCCCGATCTGGTGGATGACTCAGCGACTTGATGCTTGCCAGAGAATCTTATGCATTTGCTCCAGCAAATACTTGCGAAGAGCCTAAAGAGGTGTTGGTATTGTGGAACGTTCTGATACCCAGTTTGAAGGTTATGATTGTGTCAAGTTAGAAAATGGGCATCTGGCTTTGTGGATCACAAGATCCTGTGGGCCGCGTGTGATTGGTTTGTCAGTTTTTGGGGGAGAGAATATGCTGGCACTATTGCCGGATGCAAAGTATGAATATCCGGGGCAAGAAGATTATTATTTCCACGGCGGTCACCGGTTATGGTACGCACCGGAAAAACCAGAAACCACATACATCGCAGACAACCAGCCAGTAGATGTTGAAGAAATCGAGAATGGGGTGAAAATAGTACAGCCTATCGATCAGCCCACTGGCGTGCAAAAATCCTTCAAGATCAAGCTGGCAGATTCTGGAGCCAGAGTTGAGCTCGATCATTTTTTAACTAATCATGGGGAAAGCACCATAGGACTAGCGCCCTGGGCAATTACCCAGTTAAGCGCGGGCGGAGTGGGCATTTTCCCGCAGCAGTCCAGTTTTGGGGATGAGCACGGTTTCTTACCAAACCGGCATATTGTCCTTTGGCCCTATACGAATATCAATTCTCCTCATATCCATTGGGGGGATGATGTGATTTATATTGAAGCGACCATGACCGAAGGCGCTTTGAAAATCGGTTTCCCTAATCCTAAAGGTTGGCTGGCTTATGCTTTAGGGGATGTGTTATTTGTTACAAGAGCTAACTATGACCCGGGGGCGAATTACCTCGACCGAGGTGCGTCAAGCCAGTCATATTGCTGTGAAGCCTTCATCGAATTGGAGACTTTGGGGCCATACATATCCTTGGAACCGGGAGAAAGTGTTCTTCACCAGGAAATCTGGGAAATCTACCGCGCAGGCGAATGGCCAGAAGAGGTTGCAACTTTATACCGCAGATTTCGAAAAAACTAATAAAATCTGCATTTCGAGTTATGTCTAATTAGGGCCACAAAAAATTAAGTAATCCACGAAACCAACGTCGATGCCGTAACGTTCGGCAATCTCCAGGGTGGCG
>JBEQLH010000170.1:0-6960 GCA_040326075.1 Anaerolineales bacterium | reverse complement strand
ACTTGCTGCTTTTCAGCTTGAGTGAGTGTTTCAGCGCACTGCTCGGTTAATTCTAGGGGAACCCCTTTGATGGTTCCACAATACCAGTTAGAAGCCTCCGGGGAGGGTGGCACGATGTAGATTGATAAGAATAGAGCGATTGTGAGGATAGCGATCAGCGGCAAAATAGTAACTAATTGACGTTGAAGATAGGCATTCGCACCCTCGCGAATTGCATTCCATACCTCCTGCATTTTCGGTGTACCCTTGTCCTCCTTCAAGACCTGATAACGTAAGAAGACTGCGTACAACAAGCCCAGGATGGCTATTCCAAGGACGCTCCAGATAGCGATACGCTCAAAGGTGTCGAGTCCATACATATTGTTACTTCCTCCCAGATGATGTCTAATGGTGTATAGGAAATGCTTTGTTGAATTATTATCCGGTTAGTCTGGAATATCCCTCTTAACTGGCAGCTGAAGAACCATCGAATGCAACATCTTGACGATATTGAATCAGATTAACAATTTAATGATGGATGCATACGAGGGTTATTTATTCACCAGTAGTGTGGTATTTCTAAACTGGTCAGATTGTACAGGCGGGATGCAAATGTGTCAAGAACGATGAGTATATTAGGGTTTTATTAGAACCAGTATAACTGCTTGACTTCGCTATTTAATTTATTGTATAGTGTTACGCAGTAATGGCATCTTACGGTTGCCGAAGTGGTGAATTTCTGATCTCGCCATTTTGAGGAATTGTCCATAATAATTTAAGCACTGACGATTAGCAATAATCGCTGTGCTTTTTATTGTGCATCGGTAAGGAGCACTACATGTCGATTGGCTAACAGAGCAAGGGCTATTTATGAACCTACCTCCCAAAGTAGACATTCAGCGGTTTCTGATCCGACCGGGAAGGTTCACGATGAACCTGATTTTCCTTGCGGCAGTAGTAGTTTTACCAGGTCTGGTTCCTGTGGATTGAGTTCTAGTTTGAACCACAGGTTAAGAGGATTGTGATATTCAAAATCTCAAGCATGAATCGGCCTTCCACCCAAGCATCGAGACACCATCTCCATCTCCTGCGCCATAAATTTGAATGCGGGACAGTAAAGAACTATAAAATATGATTAATTGGTTAGAAATAACAATTGGGTATTGATTTTGAACAAAAAATGCTGTATTCTGGTTAATAAGTTTGAACCTGAAATTATTCAGGTCTTGGAGAGCAAATGATAGATGAGGAACTGTTAACTTCTATTGAAGAAAAAGAAGATCGTCATAATTCGGTTGCGAGTTTGATTGAGCTTGGCAGAAAGAAAACCTTCGTTACTTATGATGATATCCTGAATTTCTTCCCCGAAGCAGAACAAGATGTAGATCAATTGGAAGAAGCGTTTTCGGCATTGGTAAGCGCTGGTATTCCCTATGTTGAAGATTCTGGTGTTGGAGGTCCTACAGATAAGGAGCTCATTGAAGAAGAGGAAGGTGAAGATGAAGCCCAGCTAGAAGTTTCACCGGACGACAATTACCTGGCAAATATTGATACCGATGATACGATTGGATTATATTTGAAAGAAGTTGGGAGAGTACCTCTCCTAACCGCTGTCCAGGAAGTGGAGCTTGCTCAACGAATCGAGAGAGGGCGATTATCGAGAGAAGAGCTGGCGAGAGGTAATGTAACGCCAAGGCGACGTCAGGAATTACAGATGTTGATCGAAGATGGTTGGTTAGCCAGGGAGCATTTAATCACAGCCAACTCTCGACTGGTGATCAGCGTGGCGAAGAAATACATGGGACGTGGTGTACCGTTCTTGGATTTAATCCAGGAAGGCAATATTGGTCTGATCCGAGCAGCCAAGAAGTTCGACTACCGGCGAGGGCACAAATTTAGCACTTATGCCACCTGGTGGATCAGACAGGCTGTAACCCGAGCAATTGCGGATCAAGGGCGCACAATTAGAGTGCCTGTGCATATGGGCGACCAGATCAATAAATTATTACGCGTTCAGCATCAACTGACCCAACGCTTGGGACGCGATCCTTCGGTGGAAGAACTGGCAGTTGCGCTGGAGGTCACTCCACAAAAAGTTGAGAATATGATCCAGGTCGCAAGGAGACCACTCTCACTGGAGACGCCAACAGATGACGAGGAAGATTCGGTCTTAGGTGATTTCATCGAGGACGACGAATTCCCGGCGCCTGATGACACTGCAACCTACAATCTTCTCCGAGAGCATTTAGAAAGTGTGCTGGATGGATTGCCACCCAGAGAGGTCCGGATTCTGCAGTTGCGCTACGGACTTCTGGATGGTCAGGCATATACTTTGGAAGAAGTTGGCAGAAAGATGGGGGTCACCCGGGAGCGTGTCCGGCAGATTGAGGCTCAAGCACTCAGCCGTTTACGACATCCAGCTATCCGGCGCAAGCTGCGCGAGTACCTGGGATAAGCGAGCAGATAACCTCCCGTGGGAATAAATCCTGCGGGAGTTTTTTATTAGCCATACAAATCCAAAACAAATAAAAATAGTAATAATGGGTACCAGGGAGATCGAATAACGCTGCCAGGGTAAGGGGATCATTGTGATAAATCCTGCTGCCAGTGCTAGAAGTGAGAACAGGTAGAGCAGCAGCAATCGACGTTTTGGGTTTCCTGATTGGAAAGAAGCTCGCACCACGACTGCAACACCAAGGATGGTTAAACCGAATAATACAATTCCTGAAGTTGAGTTGCGCCAAAGCTGGTGGGTAGGAGAAAGAAGGTAAAGTGATTCTGCTGCCTTGGTATTTTCCCGGTAATTTCCGACTTCTGAGAATAACGGGGGCGTGAAAAATAATTGGGCTAATAATCCAGCTGAGCGGTCTGCGGGTGATTTCAGCACCTGATCAGGAGCCAGGTGTTCGTAATCTGCCACCTGACGCTCGAGTAAATCCTGGCGAAGATGCAGAGTTTCCTGGGCAGCTGAGATAGGATGACGCCACAGAAATGGATTCAGCAGAGCAGTGAGCAAAACGAATCCTGCCAGGTATTTAGCTGAATTACTGGCCAGGTGAGGAATATTCCTGATTTTTTTCTCAGGAATCCAGCAGACAGCCAGGAGACCAATTGGAAGCAGAACAATCGCAGATTGTTTGGCATTAAATGCAATGGCGACTGCTAATCCCATAATCAGTGGACGTTTGTCTGCAAATATCAAGGCATAAAGGGTCAGGATCACCCCAAATACCAGAGCACCTTCTGCCATGGCTCGCCGGGTATGGAGCAATATCATGGCGTTTAAGCTAAAGAGAATAACTGTGAAAATTCCCAGCCAGCGACCATCGATTGCTATACCGATACGGTAGAGCAAAACCAGGCCAAGGGGAAATAGACTGGCAATAATTAAACGTCCAAGAAGAAGCATGCGGTCGCTGGGAAGTGCGCCGTTGCTTTGATTCTGCTCCCATGAAGCTGACCAATCCCAATCAGAGGGAAGTGCTGGGTTAGAAAATAGCGTCCTCCCAAAACCAAGCAGATAGCGGGTTAAAGGGGCGTCCAATAATCGATATCTGGTGATGCTTGAGATTGAATCATTTTCTTCCCAAGCCATGGCTAATGGATTGGTCATAATCTGCTCGAAATCTGCGCTCATGAATAGCTGGGTGCTCTCATCTGGATGGAACGGCACCTTGCTTAACCCCCAGAAATAAAAAACACTCAGGCCGAGGAGCAGCAGGATGAATACCCAATTGGATTTTAGAGTGTCTCGCATAATTAACAGAAGTGTAATTCTGGCATCTGAAGTTAAAGACTACAATACAAAAGAAATTATATGCCAAGGACTTCAATTAGAGATTGACAGATTTGTTATGCATCAAAGGATTGATATCCCCAGAAAAGAATTTGCTTGGTTAGCCGGGGCAGTTATTGTCGCGGTTGTTTTTAAGATTGGATTGCTTCTGGCGAATGTGATCCCATTTAACTCAGATGAAGCGGTTGTCGCTCTAATGGCACGCCATATACTGCAAGGCTCAAGACCAATTTTCTTCTACGGGCAGGCATATATGGGAAGCCTGGATGCCTTCCTTATAGCCGGGGTATTCAAGTTGATTGGGACGAATATTTGGGCAGTTCGGATGGTTCAGATCGGTCTCTATTCCTTCACGCTTTTGACAGCAGCCATTCTGGGAAGGAGATTAACCGGTAGTTGGAAGGTTGGCGTTTTGGCGGCATGGTTGCTGGCAATACCCAATGTGGGGATGACTTTGTATACATCAGTTTCGATGGGGGGTTATGGGGAAATGCTGCTGATTGGAAATTTAATACTGCTGACCACCTTGCGGATTACCCGGGATATTAAAAATGATAGTAGAAATAAAACTCACCTCATTCCCTGGTTTGTGTTTGGATTATTGAGTGGATTAGGATTGTGGGTTTTTGGCTTGACCCTGGTTTACAGCATCCCGGCTTTCATGTATTTGATTTGGTATTGGCTTCGAGTAAGATCCAAAGGTCAAATCTTAAATCCATCCGATCCATGGTGGAAGCATTGGTGGAACAAAATTAATCCGAGGGAAAGGAACATGCGGGCATATCCAGTGAATTTCCTGGGAATTGCACTGATTGGTGGGATTGTCGGTTGTATGCCGTGGCTGGCATATGCACAGCGCTCTGGATTATCCAATCTGGTGAGTGAACTCAGCGGAAGCGCAATTGGAGGAGTGGAATCCTTGAGTTATCTGAGTCAATTCACCCGCCATGCACTGAATTTTAGCCTCTTCGGGAGCACAGCAATTATCGGTTTTAGGCCTCCCTGGGAAATTCGCTGGTTGGCGATGCCCTTGGCGCCTTTTGTGCTGATATTTTGGGTAGCGGTAGCAGTATTTGCTGTAAAGAATTTAAGGAGAGATTTGAAGGTTGGCCCAAATAATCCGGAATATTCTCATGTACTTCTCTTATGCGGAGTTATCCTTTTGGTTGCGATTGGGTTTGTAACCACGCCATTTGGTGCTGATCCTTCGGGCAGGTATTTTTTGCCTATTGGGGTGGTTATGGCTATTTTGGCTTCCCAGGCAGTGTGGTCCTGGAAAGCGAAGTGGGGGAATTATGTTTGGCTGAGTGTTGGTATTGTGTTGGCGTTTCACCTCTGGGGTACTCAAGAGGTAATAAGCAGGACTCCCCCGGGAATTACGACACAGATCGATGCAGTGACCCAAATTGATCACCATTATGATTCAGAACTGATTGAATTTCTGCAGTCAGAAGGAGAATACCGCGGATATACAAATTATTGGGTTTCCTACCCACTCGCATTTTTATCAGACGAATCGCTCATTTACATTCCAAGGCTTCCATATCATCAAGATTTGCGATATACACCACGGGATGATCGCTACCCTCCATACGATCAATTACTCGATGAGGCCCAGCGGATAGCTTATATCACCACCAATAATCCTGAGCTGGATGATCAACTACGCACAGGTTTTATGGATCTCGGAGTTAGCTGGAAGGAAACAAAAATCGGGGATTACCAGATTTATTATCGCCTTTCCCAGGTTATTGCTCCCTCAGAAATTGGTTTAGGAGGGGACGAAGGGTGATGACCCAGGCTGGCAAGTTATCCAAAAGACTCGTGCAGGGGTCTCTGATAAGTTTACTTATTCCTCGCTTCGAAGATATTTTATTCCTGGCAATCTTCATGGCTGTTATCGGGTTAGGACCTCGATTGTTGAACATGGATGGTGATTTAGGACGCCATATAACGATTGGTAATTACATCCTGGATAGTTTTACGATTCCCACCAGGGATGTATTCTCACACACCATGGAGGGCTTGCAACTAACCCCTCACGAGTGGCTGGCTCAAGTGGTCTTTGCCTTATCATATCGCCTGGCTGGATTGGATGGAGTTGTGATAATTTCTGCTCTGTTGATCGCAACAACATTTACCCTGGTTTATAAACAATGTATGAAGCAAAGTAATACCCTGCTGTTATCTCTCGGGATGACGATTATAGGAGTGGCAGCAGCCAGTTTGCATTGGTTAGCTCGACCTCACCTGTTTACTTTATTGTTCACCGTTTTATGGATTGGTGAGATGGAATATATGAGAAGGACCGGCAGAATTCGATTGTGGTCATTGCCTTTATTGATGCTAATCTGGGTCAATTTTCATGGGGCATTCATTGTCGGTTTTGTGATATGGGGGGCTTACCTGATCGATAGTGTAATCTCATCCAGGCATAAGCGGATGGTCGTGGAATCAGGTTCGTGGCTGAATGTGTGGCTGCAGAATATCAGCCCTCCGGGATTGTTGTTCGTGATTGGTGTGATAGCGTTTTGCATAACTTTTGCTAATCCAGCAGGTTGGTATATCTGGGAAACGACATTTGGATTTCTGAGCAGTAGATATTTAGTTAGCCATACGGTTGAATACCTGCCGCCTGATTTTCAAACGATCGGCACCTGGCCTTTCTTGGTGATGATATTGGCATCAATCTTGCTGGGTAGTCTTAGCAAACGGAGGATCCCAATTGCCTCTGCTATCCTATTATCCATCTGGACTGCGATGGGCTTACTTAGTGCACGCAATATTCCAATATATGCGATCATTGCAGCTCCAATTATGGCCAGGATCGGCTCATCAATTTTGCGAAATAATGAGAAATTTCATCGAGTGGTCAATTTGGATTCAAGGTTGCGTAAGGTGGATTTTAAACTTAGTGGATTTATCTGGCCGATGATATGTATTTTATTAGTTGTGATTATTTTAATTGGTGGTGGCAGTTTAGATTTCAACAGAATCGGGAATGAATTTTCCTCGAATGTTTTTCCGGTGGAGGCCATAAATTGGTTGGTGAAGCAGCCAAATGTCGGTCCAGTGTTCAATTACTTCCCCTGGGGAGGTTACCTGTTGTATCGCACATGGCCTGATCAACAAGTTTTTATTGATGGACAAACAGATTTTTATGGTGAATCCCTCACTCGTCAATA
>JBEQLH010000027.1:15023-20497 GCA_040326075.1 Anaerolineales bacterium | reverse complement strand
TCGAACAAATAATTGCCGTCAAAACAATCCATCAATTGAACGCCACATAATTCAAGAGCATGATCGTTGACTCAACTTGACCTGCATTGGGCGGGAGCTCGAATGCCGGGCAAAAGATAAAATTACCAAAATTATTTGCCAGTTATGCCCAGATCATCAATTTGGAAGAGCTGAGGAATGTATTTCGCTGGACACAACTTCCTATAATTAATTCAAAGGTTAAAATACGATAACCAATATATCCCCCATTAAAACAACCAGCGGAGAGGGTGGGATTCGAACCCACGGAGCCTTGCGGCTCACGCGCTCTCCAGGCGCGCGCACTAGACCGGACTATGCGACCTCTCCAATAGCCAGGGAACGTATGTTCCCATGGCGGCGAAAATTATACCATAGGCACTTCATTTCCCGATTTACTTGAAATCAACAGGTTTTTGCGCTTAAGCACCTGGAAAATGAGTCTCAAAAAGGAGCAAAGAACCCTCCCAATCACGCCTGAAGCCAGCCTTGGTCAAGCTGTCTTCCATTTCAGGAAACAATGGGGCGAGCCAGGTGATCTGGTCGAACCCTTTCGAGCCAGCAAAGTTACGCGAATCCATTAGAAAATCAACCACGTCCACACTGCTGCAAGCCAGCATGCGGATCCTGGCCACATTTTCAGAATCATCACTTTTCTTGACCACAATTAACAGCCCCTGCCTCTCCCGCCACCACCACACCTGATCATCTTTCATGTATTGGGTGATGTGTTGGGTGCTGGGGGCTGCCCACTGCCAACCCAGATCCATCAATCCATGAAGCAGCCAATCCTTCGATGAATCGCATAACAATTCAACCGCCTCGTCGATATTTTCTGCGGTCATGGGCGCGAAGTAGGGATTGCTTTCATGCTCCTCGGCTGTTTTTATTGTTGAAGCTTTGTAGGTGGTGAATTCGCCAACCACGCGGAAGCCCTTTTGTTTTGAGAGATGCTTGACGGGTTCGCGACTCGAGCTGGTAGCCAGGCGGAGGAATCCCGAACCTACCCGCAGCCAATAGCCGTACAAATAATTGTTCAATTTGGAGGCTACTCCGCGACCTTCATGATCTGGATGAACGCGCAATCCCTCCATCCACCAATCAGAGGTGGATAATTTGGTCAGCTTGCCCAGGCCAACAATGCTGCCTCCACATTCTGCCACCGCTAACAGACCATCTGGATCCTGCAGCCATTTGGCCCACACATGAGGTACATAATCCTCCCCATCCCAGATACGCCGCGTTAGCTCCATCACCTCCCGCGTGTCCATTGGCAGTGCAGGACGACAGACGATCGGGTTGGGCATACCCTCTGAAGACCACGGAATCATTAAATTCATGGACTGGGGAACATCTGATCAAAAATCTGAGGGGCGAATTGTTGGACCAGATCCGAGGAGAGGCTGTTTTGAGTGCATATAGAGGAGAACAAATCCGCGCTGGGGCGTTTCCGCCGAGTTTGCGTTTCAACATCTAACTCCCACAAACCAAAGCGCTGGGTCCAACCGCGTTCCCATTCAAAATTGTCTACCAATGTCCAGTAAAAATATCCCTTGACTGGCCAATTCATATTTACCCCACGCCAAATCTGGTGCAGGTGTTGGATGATATAACTTGGACGCAGATCGTCGTCTGCATCCTCAATCCCATTTTCAGTTACGATTATTGGGATTTTGAACTGCAATCCCCATTTTAATGCTTCAAACATACCCTCTGGCTCGTTTGCTATATCACCAGAATCACTTAATTCAGCTCCTGGTCTCAAATAAAACCTGAGGAAAAGTGTGCCCGGGTGCAGTAAGCTGAATGCTGCATAATCCCGGGTGTAATAATTCAGCCCAAGGAAATCCTGGGTTCCTTTGGCTTCCGGGATGCGTTTGCGAATCATGGGCAACCGCAGGGTACCATCTTGAAGAGCTTTTGGAACTGCATTGTTGAAGACATTATTTGCGAGGCTAACCAAACCTCTATCCAGTGGATTCCAGGCTTTTGCTGGCTTGAAACTGCGGTAATTTGTGGCTATCCCAACTCTGGCGGTGGGCTGGAGGCGATGGATGGCGTGGTAGGCTGCGCTGTGAGCCCTAACCAGATTTTCGTAGACTTTCCCGATCACCTGGAAGTTCTTCTCGCCGGGTGGAAACAAGCCCAACAAGTGAGAATAAAATACTAAAACATTCGGTTCATTAATCGTGATCCAAAGATTTGTATACTCATGCAGCGCTTCGACGGTCTTTGTCACGTAAGCTTCGAATAAACTGACCACATCTGTGGATTTCCAACCTCCCAATTCAGATACCCAGATCGGATCACTGAAGTGATGCAAGGTAACCATGGGGGTGATACCTAATTCCTGCAGCCTGCGTAGCATTTCCCGGTAATGGTCGAGTGCATCTTCATCCCACCGATCGGGAGTTGGTTGAACCCGGCTCCACTCAATGGAAAATCGGTGTGCATTGTGTCCACTTTCTACGATCCGATCGAAATCTTCCCGCCATCGTCCACCCCACCAATCACAGGCCAGGTCTGATTTACTACCGTCGATTATGCGACCCGGTTCTTGTTCCCAAGCCCAAAAATTATTATTCTTATTGTTCCCCTCAACTTGATGCGAAGATGTGGCAGTACCCCAGAGAAAACCACGTGGGAAATGAAAGGTGGCTCTTGGCATTCATTGCTCCATGAAAGAAAAGTTAGTTTGGCCTTGGTAATTATAATTTAACCGCGGGTACTTATATTGCCAATCGAATTTTGGCATCTGGCAGTGGATTCTGGCAAGTTCGTGGTAAATTTAATGTATGTCTGAAGTGTATATTATATCTGCAGTGCGGACAGCAATCGGAATAGGGAAACCAACCGGTGGGCTTGCTCCAATTGAGCCGGTAGATTTAGGGGCACAGGTGCTGAGGGAAGCGACTAACCGCGCGGGAATCCAACCAGAATTCGTTGAGGACGTCATCTGGGGGTGCGTGACTCCGATCGGTGATCAAGGAGCAAATATCGGTAGGCTCTCTGTCCTCAAGGCTGATTTTCCGGTAGCTGTCCCCGCAGTTACTCTGAACAGGATGTGTGGTTCAGGGCAGCAGGCAGTGCATTTTGGTGCCCAAGCGATTCTGGCTGGTGATATGGACCTGGTGATCGCCGGTGGTACCGAAATGATGTCTCACCAACCAATTGGTTCTGATTGGCCTGAGCAATGGCCGGATCAGTTTCCTTATGAATTGGTTCATCAGGGGACCAGCGCAGAAATGATGGCTGAAATGTGGGGACTCACAAGAGAGATTTTGGATGATTATGGTTACCGGAGCCATTTGCGCGCCATGCAGGCTATCGAGCAGGGTCATTTCGAAAGCCAGATTATGACCATCACCAGGCCGGATGGAGTTGTTGTTGAGCAGGATGAAGGCGTCCGCATTCCCCCTGACCGGGAGAAGATGCGGCAATTAAAGCCAGTTTTCAAGCAAGATGGCGTGATCACAGCCGGGAATTCGAGCCAGATAAGTGATGCGTCAGCGGCATTGATGTTAGCTTCCCCTGCAGCTGTAGGTCGTTTCAACCTGAGCCCTCGGGCCAGGATTGTGGCGAGAGTTGTGATCGGCTCTGATCCGGTCTTAATGCTGGATGGTCCTATTTCAGCCACAAGGCAAGTATTAATTCGCGCAGGCTTGGATCTGGAAGACATAGATGTGATCGAAATTAATGAAGCTTTTGCCTCAGTTGTTCTGGCCTGGGAGCAAGAAATTAAACCAGACATGGCGAGAGTAAATCCAAACGGTGGTGCGATTGCCCTGGGGCATCCACTTGGCGCAACTGGTGCAATTTTGATGACAAAACTGCTTTTTGAATTGGAGCGTTCAGCTGGCAGGTTCGGATTGCAGACCATGTGTATTGGACATGGAATGGCAACCGCGACCATCATTGAGAGAATATAAATAATGGCTGTCATTTTCATCGCCCTGGGATCAAACATGGGGAACAGGCAGGCTAATTTGAGCGCTGCTATTGAAGCTCTTGAACCTGAAGTGCATCCCATCGCTTGCTCACCAGTTTATGAGACTCCTCCCTGGGGATACCTGGACCAACAAAAGTTTTTAAACCAGGTGGTAAAAGCAGAAACACAACTTATGCCAACTGATTTGTTGGATTATATTAAGGAGATCGAGGAACAGCTAGGTCGCCAGGAGACATTTCGAAATGGACCGCGCTCGATCGATCTGGACATAATTTTCTACGATCAAGAGGTGATTAACTCACCTCCGTTAACAATCCCTCATCCTCGCATGGAAACTCGAGCATTTGTCTTAGTGCCTTTAGCGGACCTGGCTCCTCATTACAAGCATCCCATTCTTGGAGTCAGTGTCATCAATTTGTTGTCCAAGGTGGATAAATCTGGAATTGTCATATCTTCGCCGGGAGGTTGTCATCAGCAAACTGAATAATTTTGGTAGAATCAAACTAACCGAACAGGAGGTGTCCTCGTGACAGAAGAAAAGGTAAAACCACTTAACTGGGAACCAACCCCAGGCATTGGATATTCCGTTGTAAGACGTCCCGATGGTGGTATGCACTATACTTTCACTGATGTATCTCATGAAACTCTGGTCCATTGGCATGATTTCGCTGCTGATCATCTGATTGATTCAGACCGCTTGACAACGAACCTGTATGACCTGCGGGAGGTCCAAGAAGTCACTGCAGAGGCAGTTGATTATGCGATTGAGGTTAATTCTGATCCCTCGGCGCGCAACATTCGTCTGGCAGTGGTGGTTAAGAATGAAGATGTACGTGAAGCGATTGTCAAGATTCCTTCGCTCACCACGACCGGTGGAGTCGAATTCAAAGTATTCACTAATGTTGCTGAGGCCGAGGATTGGTTAGATCGACCTCTCACCATCATTGTTTGATGATCCATTGCGTATAGACAGATCTCAATCCTCCAAGATTGAGATAATTATGATTCATGCTGCGCAGCACTGAACTTAAGGTGGGTAGCTTCTCCTTTAATTGGGGTAGTCGTACATATTTAATGGGTATTCTGAACCTTACACCGGATAGTTTCTCTGGTGACGGTTTGGTGGGTGATTCCGCTGGGGGAGATATAAAACTTGATCAGGAAAAATTAATTCAGGCTGCATTGGAACAAGCGCGGGGTTTTGTTGAGGCAGGTGCAGATATTTTGGACATCGGAGGTGAAAGCACCCGACCTGGAGCTTCTGCGGTTGATGTTGATGAAGAGATTTTACGAATATTACCGGTTATTCAATCCCTGGCGCAAGAATTTGAGGTACTTATCTCCGTCGATACCTATAAGCACCAGGTTGCTCAGGCAGCTTTACAGGCTGGTGCCCATATCGTCAATGATGTATGGGGACTGCATGCCGACCCGGAGATGGCCGGAACTATTGCTAGCAATAACGCAGTGGTGATTTTGATGCATAACAGGAGTTCCTGGGCTCACA
>JBEQLH010000027.1:10641-14923 GCA_040326075.1 Anaerolineales bacterium | reverse complement strand
TAGCAGGGACGGCTGCAGCTGTGGCTGTCGGAATTGTTCGGGGTGCTGATATTGTTCGCGTTCATGATGTAGAATTCATGAAACAAGTGGCAGTAATGACAGACGCCATAATGCGCCGCCAAAGATAATAATAAATTTCCATGTTTGTGAAACTGAATATTGTTAGTTTTTCTGGATGTGTATATAATTCTCACTCCCGGAAGGAGTTGATATGTCTGAAGATTATTTTGCAACAAAAGGAAGTTTATCCACCAGTCACGGTAATTACACATTATTCCGGTTGAGGAATCTTGAGCTTCAAGGATTGACAAAAATTGATGTGCTACCTTTTTCAATACGCATCATGCTTGAATCAGTGTTGCGGCAGTGCAACGATTCGGAGATCAAACCGCAAGATGTAACAAATTTAGCCACATGGAAGCCGAATCCTGCCACCCGACCAAGCTTTCCATTTCGCCCAGCCCGAGTCATTATGCAGGACTTTACCGGTGTACCCGCGGTTGTTGATTTGGCCGCGATGCGATCTGCAATTTCGCGCCTGGGTGGTGATCCACGAAGGATCAATCCCATGGTTCCGGTTGATTTGGTGATCGATCATTCAGTTCAGGTTGATTTCTTTGCCAGCCGAGATGCCTTACAGCGAAATGCAGAGATAGAATTCCAGAGGAATCGTGAGCGGTATGAATTCCTGCATTGGGGACAGCAGGCATTTGATAACTTCAGGGTTGTCCCACCAGCTACGGGTATCGTCCACCAAGTAAATCTGGAATACCTGGCTCAAGTAGTTGCCACAGCCCAGGATGAAAGTGGTCTGGTTGCTTATCCAGATACCCTGGTAGGTACCGATTCTCACACAACCATGGTCAATAGTTTGGGAGTTGCCGGCTGGGGTGTGGGTGGTATTGAAGCTGAAGCAGCCATGCTGGGGCAACCTTTGGATATGTTGACCCCGGATGTGGTCGGTTTCCGGTTGGACGGTGAACTTAAAGAAGGTGTCACTGCAACAGATTTGACCTTGACAGTTGTGCAGATGCTGAGGAAGAAAGGCGTGGTTGGAAAATTTGTTGAATTCTTTGGACCAGGTCTGGATCATCTCTCATTGCCAGATCGGGCGACAATCGCGAATATGGCTCCCGAGTACGGTGCTACGCTTGGATTTTTTCCTGTAGATGATGAGACGCTCCGTTATCTGGTGCTGACGGGGAGATCGGCTGAATTGATTGAACTCGTCGAGATTTATTGTAAGGAACAAGGTTTATTCCGCACTGAAAATACGCCCTATCCAGAATTCACCGATTTACTTGAACTCGATCTTTCTTTGGTTGAGACCAGTCTGGCGGGACCTAAAAGACCTCAAGATCGCATTTCGCTGACAGATATGCAGCGTAATTTTCATGCTGACCTGGTCAAACCAAAGATAGAACGCGGTTTTGAATTGGATGCCAGCGAGTTGAGCAGCAAAGTGTCGGTTGGAACAAATGGTGTGAAATCCGAGATGGGGCATGGCTCGGTTGTCATTGCCGCGATCACTTCGTGCACCAACACCTCAAATCCATCCGTGATGATTGGGGCGGGTTTATTGGCGAAAAATGCCATTGAGAAGGGATTGCAAACAAAGCCATATGTGAAGACCAGCCTGGCGCCTGGTTCTCGAGTAGTCACAGATTACCTCGAGCAGGCTGATCTTCTGGAACCACTCGCTGAGCTTGGATTTAACTTAGTCGGTTATGGATGTACAACCTGCATCGGCAATTCTGGTCCATTGCCAGGCGAAGTCGTAAAGGCGATTACCAAAGGTGATCTGGTTGCAGCAGCTGTGATTTCTGGAAACAGAAATTTTGAGGGCCGTGTTCATCCATATGTGCGAGCCAACTATCTTGCTTCACCACCATTGGTTGTAGCTTACGCTTTGGCTGGGACGGTTGACATCGACCTGGTGAATGATCCCATTGGCTTGGATAGTAATGGTGATCCAGTTTATCTCAAACATATCTGGCCAGCAGCTGAAGATATCCAGCGCACAATTTCCGATTCCGTTTTACCTGCCATGTTCAAGCAGCGGTACAAAGATGTGTTTACTGGTAATAAGACCTGGAGTGGGATCGAGGGGAGCGAGGGCGACCTCTACAATTGGGAACCTGAATCGACTTATATCCAGGAGCCACCATTCTTTACTGGATTGACCCGTGATTTACCTCAAATCAAAGAAATTCGTGGTGCAAGAGCACTAGCCGTTCTCGGTGATTCGATCACAACCGACCATATCTCACCAGCTGGTGCGATTCCAGCAAAAACCCCGGCAGGCAGCTACCTGATCGATCACGAGGTTTCGGTTAGAGACTTTAATTCCTTCGGTTCAAGACGCGGAAATGACCGGGTAATGACACGTGGTACCTTCGCTAATATTCGCTTACAGAATCAAATGGTTCCTGGAGTCGAGGGTGGCTTTACCGCGTATCTGCCCGAGGGCACCCAAATGAGTATCTATGAAGCTGCCATGCGATATCAGAAGGAAGGAGTACCGTTAGTCATCCTGGCTGGTGCAGAGTACGGAACTGGTTCAAGTCGGGATTGGGCTGCGAAAGGCACACTCCTGTTGAACGTTAAAGCCGTGATCGCTAAATCCTTCGAACGTATTCATCGTTCGAACTTGGTTGGTATGGGAGTTTTGCCTCTGCAATTCATGAATGGAGAAGGTATCGACAGTCTTGGGCTAACTGGTCACGAGGTTTTTGATATATTGGATCTCAGCGACCAAATTGAGCCTCAGAGCAAGGTCACAGTATTGGCTGAGAAGGAAAATGGAGAGCAGATTGAGTTCCAGGTGCAAGTCCGCCTGGATACTGCCATAGATGTCGATTATTACCGCAATGAGGGCATCCTGCACACTGTTTTGAGAAACATGCTGGATGATTGAGATATACGCCACCTTCTCTCAAGCTCCCCTTGTGAATTGCAGCCACTCTGAGCTGGATACGCGGATCTAGTCTGAACCCTGGCCTAAGAATCTTTTTGATTGGCTATTACTGGTGCAGCCTTTCACCTCATGTAGCTTTGCACTCATCAAAATAATCTCGAAAGTAAATCCATATTACGATTTAAGATCATTTGGTGGACCGGATCGATTGGGAAAATATTGTAGACATTGGTAATGAGGTAGGAACTTCAATTTTCTAGAGTTTCTGGAATATTGATATTTACTTGCGGTGTGACGCCTGCGTCCTTCAGTTTAGCCACCAGGGATGTGATTTGTTCGATGTCGAACTCCTCCTGTTGAATAATAATCTGGACATTCGGTGTAATTCCAGCCAGTTCGAATTTATCCAACTGGCTGATGATCTCCACGAGGGATTGATCTTTTGTAACCGGCACAACAGGGGGAAATTCAGGAGGTTTCGTCTCAGGATCCAATCCCAACCATCTTCTCATTTCTTCAACTGAGCCGTTGAAAACATTAAGATCGACATCTTTCTGTTTTTTTCCAGGTCTCCTTTCCGCGACACCATAGTCAGGACCTTTCTGATTATTATTCGCCGAATACTGCCAAAATTGCCAATTGTTCACACCCTTAATTGGAAATTCATTAAATGGATCACCCTCGTTCCGGTTCGGTTTTTCAGGATAACGGGCAATCCAGAGATCGAGGTCTTTCAGGATTTCCCCGCCATTAGGCAATAATTCTGTATTATATATATCTGCACTTGTGTAAAGCATGACAGGGATCCCTGGTTTATGTTTTTTGATAAATTCTACCCACATCTTGATATTCTGAATTTCTGCATTTGTGAATTTGTTTTTTCCTTTAGATTTAATATTCTTCTGTTCATCATATACATAGAATTCTGAACCTGGATTTCTCTCAATATCAAGCGCGAAAAAAATTAAAATCCTTTCCATCAACTACCTTTAAAAAGTGTTTAGCCTGTTCCTCCCAATCATATCCATCTTTCAAATAGATCTTTTCAGTCCCCTTAGCAGAATTTTTTCCTTTTCTATTCACCTTAGCAGATTTATTACCTTTTTTTGTCTTCTTGGCAGATTTCTTTCCCTTTTTTGTTGTTACGCTTTCAGGTGGTTTACCCTTTTTAGTCCCCTCACCCAAATTAATCTCAACCTTAGATGTAACATAGTAGTGGTAGGCTCCTCGAAATGGATATTGTTCTGCAGTGGGATAAAAATCATTAAAATTGGGATCTGTAAAATCACCTTGGCTGGCTTTAAGGATGACGAAGTCAATGTCAGATATTTTTTTTGCTGGAGGATCGAATTTTTCTTGGGCATA
>JBEQLH010000027.1:0-10541 GCA_040326075.1 Anaerolineales bacterium | reverse complement strand
CAGATTATTCCTTATGAACATTCAATTTAATAACCATGTTCAAGAGGGAGGTTAAATATATTCTCCTGACTTATCGTTAGATTTATTCCTCTTGATCACCCTCTGAACGATTCGTTATCTCTCCCACATTTAATTCTTCGGACTCCTTTTCAGGTGAGCTATTGTGATCATTGTTTTCATACCTTGAAATCCAATCAACTCTTTCCAATCCTTGAGTCAGTAAACCAAGTTGAGCGATGCCTAACCAGATAAAGATAATAGTGAAAATCCAGGCAGTGACTGTGATAATCATTCCCAGGTTAATTTGGATCGAATCAATCTTATCCTGGGCAGTTGCAATCACTTCCTGATACTGCTCAATGACTGACTGGATATCGGCCAGGCTGCGATTGAGATCGCTGATATTTTGTGAGATGTCTCCTAATTCCGCAGCAATCTCGTTCATGTTACCTTGAGTTGTGTTTAAGGTGCTTTCCATTTCGACCAAAGATTGTGAAATAGGATCTAAGTTTCCGGATATATCTTCCAAAGCATCGGTAAAGGCTACCTCAGGTGCATATTTTTCAATCGGTATGAAAGGAATTGAAGTCAACAGCTGCATGGTGCTTTCGATCGTCCCTGCTGCATCTTGAAGTGTGGTAAGCCCTGTCTGGGTAGCTTCGATTGCCGCCGGCAATTTCCCAGATAATAGCCCCGAAATCGATTCGACCATTGGCACAGATTCATCAACAGATTTACTGGCGGTTTGGATTGTGCTTTCAAGTGTGCTTATGTTTAAGATCGTTGAGGAGAGTGTCTCGTCGACAGCCGAGAGTCCAGAACTGGTTGCTTCCAAAGTTGTGCTTACCAGGTCAATTGTGTTTACTAGATTGGTAGTGAGTGGTTCTCTTACTACCCACACCAGGACTATTCCGGCCGCGCTGAGGATCAAGCCGATGATTGACGCTATGATAAACGTAGTTCCAATGATTTTACGAGCCATTCCGTCTCTCCTTTAATGCATCATTCCTTCAAGTCAGTTTCCCTGTGAACTTATAATTAATCCGATTATAATGGGCAACTGATTAAATTGTGGAGGAATAGATTTACTGCTATGCACATATTGGTTACCAATGATGATGGGGTAACAGCCCCCGGCTTACTTGTTCTGGCTCAAGAATTGCGTAAATCCCACGAGGTGACTGTTCTGGCACCTGATAGAAACTGGTCCGCATCGGGTCATGTTAAGACAATGCACCGGCCGCTCAGGGTTAAGGAGGTCCTGCTTGAAGATGGCAATCTCGCATTGGCGTCGGATGGAGCCCCTTCGGATTGTGTGGCCTTAGCGATGCTCGGGCTGATTCCAAAGAAGATCGATCTTGTTGTATCAGGTATCAACCCCAATGCTAATATAGGTCATGATGTCACCTATTCGGGAACTGTTACCGCGGCAATGGAAGCTGCAATTTGGGGGATTCCTGGTATGGCAGTTTCACTAGATTCTCCGGATAATGGTCAAGGGGATATCGAATATGGACCAGCAGGTCGTGTCGCCAGCATGATAGTTGAAAAAATTATCAAGCACCAGTTGGCAAGTAAAACAATATTAAACGTGAATGTGCCTTACCTGGATGATGATGAAATTAAGGGTTATTTAATTACCCGTCAAGGAATACGCGTTTACCGAGACCGCTTGGATCGCAGATGGGATCCGAGGGGCCGAGAATATTATTGGATTGGTGGGGATACGCCAACAGGTGTGCCAGAGGCAGGCACTGATTTTGGCACACTAGCCGATGGTTATGTTTCGATTTCTCCGCTTCAATTAGACCTAACTGATAGCGAGATGCTGGTAACTATGCAAACCTGGGATTGGGAGTGAAATAAAGCTCAAAAGCTGTAGCTAAGCTAGATGCGGGAGCGATTTTAATCCAGGTTTACACAGGACTGGTGTACCGAGGTCCAGGATTGGTGAGGGATATACTTTATGCATCATCAGCTTAAGGGATCAAGAATTCAAATCTCCAGGTATCCTCCTCTGGATTGCTGATCGTCGAGGAATTACCGACAACCTGGTACCATGTGTTACCTGGCTTGTATGGAAATGGTGTACCATCCTGATCCGTCAAGAAAAGGACGCTGTCAGGTGCAGGGATATTCCAGCGAACCTCGAATACCTGCCCATCTCGGAAGAGATATGCTGGTCCACTGCCGCTCACCAATATTTCAACAATCTCAGCAGGGGGTTTACGGTAGTAATTGTGCTCCATAAGTACGACAACAACATTTTCAGCTGATATTTGTTCGTCATTGTTCCGATCAGTTAACGGAGCATACGTCTCACCTTGACCCGTGTCGAACGAATCATCCTGAAAACGCAGGTATTTCCCACTGGATGGGTCGTATTCCCAGGTGAGATAATCGTCGCCTGAGTAACGGACAGATACCTGATTTCCATCCTGACCGCTGCTGGGAGTTTCGAGATTGAAATACATCCCCTCCAGGTTTTGCCGGCGATCATCTACTCCTTGATTATCAATGTATCCGTGAATCTCTGAAGTGCCTCCCAGAAGAAAATCATAACCCTGGGGATCGAAGCGGCATAATGGAGCTTGTGCAGTAGGTGGGCACAATCGACTGCCCCCTCCTTCCAGAACCAGACGATCACTGTATTCAGAACCAAATAAGCGTTCATTAATCAAAGGATCAGCGCTGCCATACGCAAATATGCTCTTGTGCATGCGGATCAGAAAGTGATCAGGGAATCTAGCGGACCGGATTGGTCCAGCCAGTTCAGCATCCTCTCCATAGAAAATGGCATGAAATCGAGTGTAGCCATTATTCTGGTAAAAGTCGTAAACAATATCTGCGGAGGATAATCCCCACGGAGGACGAGTTCCAGTGCGGGGAACGATGTTGATTTTTATTGCCACAGGTCGTTTGTTAAGCAGGCTTGAATTCGAGACGGTTAACCCCGTGAGAGGATTCACCTTTTTTGGAAAATCTTTTGGACCATATCCTTCCGGCGGATATTCAGGCGTTGCAGTTGGAGATGGAGTAGGGGTTTCGGTATCGGCAGGCGTAAATGGACTTGGTGTTGATGATGCAGTAATTGTTGGCGCAACGACTGCTGGCGGTTTGGCAGCAATTGCTTCAACAGGACTCGGCTCTCCCCTCCCGCAGGCGGTTATAAACCAGGCGATAACGAATAAGAAGGATATTTTTTTCATGCGGATATTTCCTCCAAAATCAGAAACTCGAGTGGGAATCATACTCCAGATGTGAGAGTTTGCCAACGTTACTTGTTATTTCGCTGATAAACCCCTATAATTTCTTCAACATGGAAAGTGTTAAATCGAAGTTGGTGCTTCAAAATCAATATTGGAAGGTGTTTGTCATCCTGGCTTTCGGCCTAACACTTACAGCCTGGTTGATGAATACCCCAGCAGGACTCCTGGGAAAAGCGGATGCTGTTGGATACGCAGTTTGCCACCGGATTGATCTCCGTTCTTTTTATCTGGGAGAACGGCAGATTCCATTGTGTGCCAGGTGCAGTGGTATGTATTTAGGTGCTATGTTAGGCCTGGCATACCAATGGTTCCTTGGCAGAAGGCGGACTGGGATACCATCATGGCAGATCATCGTTCCAACATCAATCTTTGTGCTCGCATTTATCTTTGACGGGATTAATTCATTCCTAAACCTGTTTCCTGGGGCTCCGCAAGTCTACCAACCAAATAACACTCTCAGGTTACTGACCGGAACTGGGATGGGACTGGCGATTGCTATCCTTCTTTACCCTGCGTTTAATGCCTCAGTTTGGAGGTTAATTGATCCACGACCCGCGATGACCAGTTTTCGATCATTCGCCATCCTGGTCCTCATTGCGATAGGCCTGGATATGTTAATATTGCTTGAAAATCCAGTTATACTCTATCCGTTATCGTTAATCAGTGCGGCTGGCGTGGTTATTTTATTGACATTGGTTTATACAATGATGTTAATGGTGATATTTAAAGCTGAAAATAGGTATAATCAGTTCAGTCATATGATCTTTGCAGTGATCGGTGGTCTCACTGTCGCCCTGATCCAAATTGGAATGTTGGATTTCGTCCGCTATCTATTTACCGGTACCTGGGATGGCTTTCATCTATGAGAACAAATACTCATGAATCAGATATTTGTAATCTTGGGCTGAATGAAGGAGAAATAATATGGAAGTATTGAGTGGTGTGTTAGCAGCTTTTGGGCTGTCAGCGAGTGCGGGATTGAATGCCTATATTCCGTTGCTCGTGATCGCACTTTTGGCTCGATTCACTGACTTTATCCAGTTGAGCTCACCGTGGGATGTAATTACCAGCTGGTGGATTATCGGTTTATTGCTATTGCTCTCATTGGTTGAGTTCTTCGCTGATAAAGTTCCAGCGGTAAATCATGCCAATGATGCCATCCAAACCTTTGTCCGGCCTGTCGCTGGGGCGATTGTCTTTGCCGCCGCGGCGAATGTAATCACTGAAGTCCATCCCATCCTGGCCCTTGGTGCAGGTGTATTGGTATCAGGTACTGTTCATACGGTGAAATCCGCAGCCGTCCGTCCTGCAGTCACAGCTACAACGGGTGGTGCGGGAAATGTGCCCGTCAGTATTGCCGAAGATGTGTTTGCTACCTTCCTTTCGATCATTGCGATTGTTGTGCCAATTCTAATAACTTTCCTGGTTATCATGGGATCAGCATTGGTTGTCTGGTTGGTTTACAGTCGTGGCAAACGGAAAGAATTAAAACAAGCAGTTTAAGTCAATCCTGAAGTAAAACATAATTTTCAAAAGGAGATGGATATGACCGACCAGGAAGTCTCAACAGTTGTTATCACTGAAGAAGAACCCAAAAACACAAGTCCCTGGTTGATTGCCGGTATCGTTGCCCTGGTGGTATTGTGTTGCTGCTGTGTTGGTTTATTAATTACGTTTATCTTGGCAGGTGGTTTGGTGGCAGATATATTCAGCAATATTTTCGACTATCCATTTGATTTTTACTATTGAGTGCCCATACTGGGGAAAATAGCTACTTATTGAACTGAATTAGTAGACAAGCAATCGCCCAGGAAGAATAAAATTCACCTTGGGAGACGGATGGTTCCATCCCGGGGGAATAGTCCTTGAAGTTCATCCAATGCCTGGCGAGCAGCTGTTTGCACCTTTGTGGGAAGAGGCAGGGAGGAGAATTCATCTTCGTCTAACACTTCTCGATTCCCATCTGGAAAAACCAATAAATCTATAGCTAGATCGCGGTAAGCGATGAAATCATCAGAGATGGTTGTTGGAAAGCAGATATTGCAGTACCAACCCTTGATGTGATCATTGACCTGGTCATGAATTTCGAAGATGTTATACCAGCGATTGTCATAATACGTTTCAATGAAGCGATCGCCGCGATTCAGAACTACCCCTTTTACGTTGGTCATATCCCGATCGAAGTAAGCCTCGATTTTAATTTGATGAGGTAAAAGCTCAATAAGTTGTCCGGAATAGCGCAGTGTCTCCTGACCCAAGTAGTCTTGCTTGATGATTGTGATAGTCCTCATAAAGAAGAGTTTTCCTCGAATTTATATAGTGTTAATCCCAGCCAGCATCCCCATTCAATCTGTTCAGTTTTTGAGTTGTTTATCTGGAAGGCAACCATATTCCCATAATTTTAGTTCAATATGGAACTCAGATCATCAACATCCGGTTGAAACACCACTATCCCCTCAATTGGATCGAGGCTCAATTGGATATCTTCCCCCGCATCTGGCAACTCTGAATTGGAGAGAAAATTAAAAACAAATGTTGATCCGTCAATCGAGATGGTTGCCTGGCAAAGATTTCCTCGGAAGGTTTTTTCCACCATCTTACCTTGCAATTGAATTCCAATTTGACTATTTAAAGCAGCTGATTCTGGGCGAATGAGCACTGCTGCTGGCCCCTCAATTGATTTGGAAGTCGGAAATCGTCCAAGGGAGGTCTCAATGATATTCTGATCGCCGTCGATTATGCCTACTCCCTTGATAAGGTTGGTCATTCCCAAAAAGCGGGCCACAAAAATCGAAGCTGGTTTGCGGTAGATATCCTCTGGTCTACCGATTTGCTCAACCTTACCCTGGCGCATAACCACAACCCGATCTGCGAGAGCAAATGCCTCCTCCTGATCGTGGGTGACATAAATGGCAGTTTGCTCCAATTGACGCAAAATGCGGCGTAAATCAACCATCAATCGCTCACGTAATGTCCGGTCAATTGACGCAAGCGGTTCGTCCAGCATCAGCAGTCCTGGTCGGGGAGCTAATGACCTGGCCAGGGCTACGCGCTGTTGTTCTCCACCGGACAAGGAGTTGACATCCCGCTCCCCAAAACCAACCAAACCAACCAGTTCAAGAGTTTCAAGGACTCTTGACTGGATGACATTGCGATCTATTCCAGACATTTGTAAACCGAATGCGACATTTTCATATACATTCATATGAGGAAAGAGCATATAGTCCTGGAACATTAAACCAAACCCTCTGCGGTGAGGGGGTATATTATCTACCTGTGATCCATGCCAATAAATCTTTCCTTGGTCCGGTGGTTCTATACCCGCGATAATGGATAATAGTGTTGATTTTCCACAGCCACTGGGACCGAGAAGGGCCAAGATTTCTCTATCCAGAATCTCAAAACCGATCCCGGCCAGGACTTGATCATCATCAAAGGATTTATAGATCTCTTTTAGAATCAGGACAGGCTGTTCATCAATTAATTGTGGGTCTTTTTTCATCGATTGTCCAGAATCCTGTCTCAGTGGAATGTTAAAACTCACCGACATCCGCGATGCGGAAACGTTCAATAGCAACCAAACCAGCTGCAGTCACCAACATGAGTATTGAACTTAAGGCAAGTGCTTGACCATAATTAATCGAGCCCGGTTGAGAGATGAATCGGTAAATCATGAGGGGTATAGTTGGATATTCAGGTCTAGAAATCAGAGCAGTAGCGCCAAATTCTCCCAGTGATATCGTGAAAGCAAAGATTGCTGCGACGAGCAATGCCCGACCGATTAAGGGTAAATCTACCCTTTGAAAAACATAGGCTGGTGAGGCGCCCAGCATCGCAGCTGCATGCCTTAAACGGGGTTGAATGCTGCGCAGTGAAGGAGTTAAACTGCGTACTACGAAGGGGAATGCGACCAGGGTATGGGCAATCGGCACCAATATAGGCGAGGCTCGCAGATCGAGTGGTGGTCTATTCAAGGCAATAATAAATCCCAGACCCAGGGTAACCGCAGAAGTTCCCAATGGAAGCATGAGAACAGGATCAAGAAATTTATTAAGAGACCTGTCAGAGTGACGTGCTAACGCCCAGGCTGCCGGTAGGCCTATCGCCAGGGCTAAAATCACAGTTGTAAAGGCATAACCAAGAGAGATGCCAATTGCAGTCGTAGGGGGGACGTAGAATAATGAGCTGCGGCGGTTAATCGACAGCTCGCGATAAAAATCTAATGTGAGACCTGGGGATTCGGTAACCCTTTGACCACGGCCCGGTTCCAGGCGGACGAACGATCTCGTCAGGAGTGCGAGTAAGGGCGCTACAAGCAGGGTTAAAAGGATGAAAATGATCACACCGGCAAATATACGGCTCTTCCAGGTTGTCAATCTCTTTTGTGAAATGCGACTGGCTTGTAATTTTAGTGGTCTTGTCAAACGGTTGCTCAAGCGGGTGTAGATGATTGTCATTGCCAATGTGCATCCCAACTGAATTAGAGAGAGGGCAGCAGCCAGCGGAAGGTTGAATAAGCTGATCGTCTGGAAATAGATCTCAACCTCCAGAGTCGCAAAACGTGGCCCACCAAGAATCAGAATCACTCCGAAGGATGTGAAACTGAAAATAAAGATCAGTAGCGCAGCAGAGATTATTGCGGGACCGATTAACGGCAGGGTGATCTTACGAAACGATTCCAAGCGATTTGCACCAAGGGTCCGGGCTGCCTGATTCAGATGAGGATCAATATGCGACCAGAAATCGCCAACCATTCGCAGGACAATGGTCGTGTTGTAGAAGATGTGGGCGAGCAGGATGGCGTAAATGGTATTAGTGAGATGAATGGGTGCAGCACTCAATCCGAAAATTCTCATTGCGACCAGATTTATCCATCCCTGCGGACCCAGTAAAGCGTAGAAAGCCGCCGCGACAACCAGGGTGGGCAAGACGAATGCCACTCCTGATAATGCTCGCAAGAGTGTTTTGCCTCGAAATTCATAGCGGGCGAGCAAATATGCGCCTGGAAGGCCGATAGCCAGAGTCAGCAGTGTTGAAAGCGCTGCCTGCCAGATCGTGAACCAGAGAATTTCACGGACTGATTCGGAACGCAAAGCTTCAAAGAATGAGGAGGCAAATCCTGCATCTGCCCTCTCGAAGCTGGTTTTAATAATGCTGCCTAACGGGTAAAAATAAAAAATACTTAGGAAGATAAGTGGGGCAGACCACAGTACTGCATATGCTATCGCCTGGCGATAAGATCCTTGTATTCTGAAATTCCTGATTATTGACCTCAACGCAGAACGACCTCTGTCCAGTCTCGAATCCAGGTTTCCCGCTTGCTCGATATATCCTCTGGATTCACGAAAGCTGGATTCTCTGGAACAGCAAGATATTCTTCAAACGTTTCATCCAATTTTGTGTTCTTGTTAACCGGAAAAACGAACATCTGTAGAGGAATATCTTCTTGAAAAGTCGGTGAAAGCATAAAATCGATCCATTCTTCAGCGAGATCACGATTTTGGGTTCCATTGAGGATGCCAACAAACTCGATCTGCCGGAAGCAGGCGCCATCGCTGACCACTGCCTCTGTGGGGGGTTCATCGATTGGGGTTTCGGAAAAAATAACCTCGAATGGCGGACTGGATCCGTAGGAGACAACGATTGGTCGGGTGCCGCCCGCCCGGCTGAATTCCTGGTTGTAGGCCACCTCCCAATCGTTAACCACCAAGAGGTTGTTCTCGACCAGCCCTTGCCAATAGTCAAGATACCCACTTTCTCCAAAGTGACCGATCGTGGCCAGCAGGAAAGCCAGGCCAGGCGAAGATGTGGCTGGGTTTTCAACCACCAATAAACCTTTATATTGGGGTTGGAGTAAATCTTCCAGGTTCTGCGGGGGTGGGAGGTTGTTTTCTGCGAAATATGCCTTATCAAAGTTAAGACAAACATCACCAAAATCAACCGGTAATGCACCATTTTGAGGATCTAATTCAAAGTGATCGGGTATATCTGTGAGTAATGGAGACTTGTAGGTTTCAAATATCCCTTCTTCAAGTGCCCGGCTGAGAAATGTATTGTCAACCCCGTAGAAAACATCCGCCAGGGGTTTATCCTTCGCCAAAACTGCCTTATTAACTGCAGTACCAGTATCACCTGATTTCAGGAATCGAACCTCAATGCCAGATGCTTCAGTAAACGCGTTCATGACTTGCTCAGAAATTGAGAAGGAGTCGTGCGTCATCACAGTCAGTGTGGGTGCTTCTTTTGGGGATGCTTGTGCTGAAGTTTGTACAGCTGTTCCTTGATCATTACCAGCATTACAGGCAGAAAAAAAAAGACATACAGCAACCAACAAGGTGACTTTCTTTAGATTTGAACGAAACATAAAATTACTCCTCACTTCCTTCCATGTGAGTATCACGGTGTATTAGCAAGACTATTCCAGAACCGATTTGGATTTTGGCATTGGTCTTCAGCAACTCGTTAGACACGCTCAATGTGCTGCCCAATATTAAATTTGCCTGATCAAGCGGCCACCTAAGGCCATGAGTGGTGACATCTGTCACCATTTCAGATAATGGGATCAACGAAACGATATCCCCGGGATGTCCATTGATAGAGACCGTACCGTTGCCTTGCATCAAGTAGGCAATATCTGGTTCATCTGACACGATTAGATTCAAATCTTTCCATTCATTCCGTGTTAAAAGCAAGATATTAGCCATGCTTTGATCAAGACGTCCCCCAAGTAATCCAAGCAAGAGTATATCTACTGCCCCTTGTTGGACAGCGTAAGTAAGCGCCAGCTCAAAATCAGTTTGATCCTTATCAGGAGAGAATTCAATCAGCTGGCTCCCGTGATTTATTAAATCTTCCATAAGTGACGGAGATAGTGAATCCATATCTCCAATGACAGTATTCGGCCAGAGACCTGCGGCAAGGCAATGTTTTGCGCCCCCATCTGCTGCGATCAGAAGATCGTCATCCCGCAAAGTGGAAAGAATGCTGGCTGATGGATTGAAATTCCCGTTGGTAAAAATGACGGCTCGCAAAAAAATCCCTCCTCTGGGTTGGAGGAGGGGTTTGTTATGCAAATAAAGTGCATTCCCTCCGCCGGCATTACCCGGATCAGGTTCATGGGTCGAGAGCATTATGCTCTCCTCTCAGTCTGGAATCATCAGACTCCCCAAGCAGAGTATTATGTAATTAGAGTATAAGCTGGCAGGATCGAGATGTCAAGAAGAACCTATCGAAGAACCTATCGCACCCGTCTTTTCCACATTGGTTTGATGT
>JBEQLH010000169.1:0-6989 GCA_040326075.1 Anaerolineales bacterium | reverse complement strand
CCATACAATGAGGATGGAATATCAAAGGCAAATTGTTTGGATCCACCTGAACCTGAGGATATTGTTGCCACTTTAATACCGCCGATACCTTTCGTACCCATGGGTCCCATCGTTACATCGAATGAATCGTTAGGAGGCAAATTGTTGGTTTGAACAGTGACGCTGGTATCGCGAACAACACTTAAAATCGTGAATGTTGGGAAACCAGTGTACCCAGGAGGTGGGGTTGGAGTTGGGGCAGGTGGTTGGGTGCTGCCATTCGTCGTGTTATTGTAGAACCAGTTATATGCATAATACTCACTGGTGGGACTTTGCATCCGAATCGAGATTTTATACGATCCGTACAGCCCTGAAGGAATATCGAATGTGAACTTTTTAGAGCCGCCGCTACCAGAGTCTACCGAGTCAACCTTAATCCCGTTAATACCTTTCGTTCCCATGGGTCCCATAGTTACGTCGAATGTATCGTTAGGAGGCAGATTGTAAGTTTGTACGGTGACATTCTTATCCTGCTCCACGCTGACTATTGAAAAAGTTGGGATGCCAGTGTATCCCGAAGGTGGTGTCGGAGTGGGAGGAGGTTGAGTGCTGCTGCCGGTCGTATCGTTGTAGAACCAGTTGTAGGCGTAGTAACCACTGGTTGGGCTCTGCATTCGAATGGATATTTTATACGAGCCATACAGAGATGATGGAGTGATAAAGGTGTATTCTTTGGAACCACCCGATCCAGAATCAACTGTAGATACTTTGATCCCCCCAATTCCTTGAGTCCCCATCGGTCCCATAGTTACATCAAATTTGTCGTTCGGGGGTAAATTGTAGGTTTTTACAGTGACACTTTTATCTTGCTTAACACTGACAATCGAGAAAGTGGGAATACCCGAATAATTACTCAGCGCACCGCTAGCTACAGCCTGCGCTGGTTGGGCAGTAAATCCTACTCCCACAAGCAGCAAAGCGGTTATTGTAGTTGCTACCAGGATTTTCCGTAAAATTGACATCTTATCCTCCATAATTATCTTTTTTAATCATCCACTCCATCGCTCGGGGATTTCTTCGTTCAGGAGTTGACATAAATAACGGGAGCATTTTCATCTTTATCATCTTTGCTCCCAACCGTTTCATTTTTCTGCAGCTAATCCATACAACCCGAAAGTCGTCATGATACATGTTGCCCGTCCATGAGGTACATTTTTCATTTCAACCAGGAAAGTCGGGCACTCGATCCAATCCTTTCGCGTGGTATCCCAACGATAAATACTCAGTTCACCTTCTTCCCATAGTGCGCGGGTATGATATTTTAAGTTGAAGTAAACATAATTGAATCCCCACAATCCAGGATACGGGTTGGCATTGTAATCATATATTGCAAAATCGATCCAGCGGTCATAGAATTCTAAATCTTCAGCGGGATAGGTATTTTTCGGGACAAACCGGTTTATAGTTGCTGTAGCATTATAGCTTGAACTAACCATAAATACGCCCCCCTTACCCAAATAAACATCAGCCGGTTCCTGGTAAAAGAGGTCAAAATACGCAGTCGAATCTTCTTCTTCTGCATAAGCGACATCCCATGATCCAAAAACGAATCCCAGGACGACAAAGATCATAATCGAGTAGAGAAGTTTATCCTTCAGCGTCATATGTTCGCCTCTCCTATTCACAATCTTACTAGAATTGTCTTCTATGTGGTTGATTAATTGCGAGAGTTATCAAAATTGATAATTTAATCCCGAACCCTTTAAATTATACCCTTAATCTCCAATTAATCATACCAAATTTCATCAAAATTCTACACAATTTGACAAAAAGTCCACATCTGTGATCATATTACATTAATATTCTTACAACCTCCCCCTCTTCTGGGAATTTATCGAGATAACTTTAACAATAAGCTCAAAAAAAGTGCCTCAGTTATGAAAACCTGAAGCACTGAAAATCTGTCTTGAAATGATCACAATTCGTTTTTCAATTGATCCCAATATGCTCGATCTTGTTCATCTTCACCATCTAGCAAACTTAGGTCGATCTTTGGCATCCGGCGGTACTCATAAGTTTGCCAAAGCTTTCTTGCCAATTCCTGGAAATCAACAGTCACTCCTTGACGGATGAAATACTCACAGATTCGTCGCAAGTCACGTTCAAATATCGAGAACGCATTCTGATTTTCTAAAGATGAAATTGCCTGAGGGAAGTCGATCAAGACGATCTCCCCATCCCAATACAAAATATTGAAGGCGGATAAATCTGCGTGAACACGTTCATTTGCCAGCATAATCTCAATGTTGAATATTATCCTTTCAAAGAGAATGTTTGCCTCGACCAGATCAAGATCAATCGTATTCAATGTCGGGGCAGCTATTTCCGCATCACCGATAAATTCCATCAGGATGGCATTATTCCCGCTGGTGTATGGTTTGGGAACATCTGCACCCGCTGCATATAATAGCTGCATGGTTTTGAACTCATGTTCTAGCCATGATGTATGCACAATATGGCGACCATAAACCGAACGTTGTCGAATTGCTTTCAACATTCCTCCATCAATAATCACATTTCCGGATGCATCTACTTCATCACGACCTTCACGATAGATATGATCTTTTCTGAGGTTTCGAAAACGACGTGGTCGGTAAACCTTAGCCGCGATAAATTTCCCATCTACCGGGGAATTTGAAGAAGCGATACATTGGTATACCGAAGCCTCTTTCCCACCTTTAACTAAGCGGAGAACATCGGAAAACCACTGCAGCTCATAAAACAATCCTAAGGAATTAACGATCCACTCCCGCTCATGGCGAGATGCTTTATAAGTGAATGAATAATCACCAACCTCGTCGTTTTGCTCCTTCAATGAAGCCAGGATTTCAGATTGGGACAGTTTCTTCTGTATTTTTGGCCTAACTCTCCACGGTTGTGGAGACCGGCTTTCTGGCATATTTTTGATTCTGGGTAAATCTTCTAAATTCTCGAGATCGTCGTATAGCTCCATCGTTTAATTTATTCCTTTAAAAATATAATCCACGGGATATTTGCACCCTGTGGATTCATTGTAGTCATTGTCTGGTTGATAACAGCCAGAAGTTCTATTCTTTTGGAGAATAAAAAAAACCACAGGGCTAGGCGCACCTGTGGCGAAAGGTTATATTTCGAGAAGAGCTATTGCTTTACCCTTATACCAGGAGGCGCGCGGCGAACGAATTCTTCGACATAGATTTTTACAAGCATAGAATTACCAAGCCTCCTTTTGATTAAAATTCCGTAATTACACTCGTTGGAGTCTACCAAGTATTGCAAATACCGTCAAGATTGAGTGAGCCTCCTTCACAAAGAAGAAATTGAAAAGATTCTCCTGTCTGCATCTGGCTAAGGCTCATTATCCGGACCTTATAAATGAGAATTAATAATCTGCTTCAATGGTGGAAAGATCATTGGAGTTACTCGTATTCTTCCCATGGAATACCAGTTTCCCAATAATAATCAAACATCTTCTTAAATGTCTCAATGGCGCGGGGATCATCGGTTGCCAGATTGTATTCCGCCAAGCCGTCATCCCAGGCGCTGTAATGAAAATTTTGACTTCCGACCACTAAGAGCTCGTCATCTACCAGGAAAGATTTGGAATGCATTCTACCTTCGAAAAACTTGATTTCCACATATTGGTCCAAGCCTCGTTTCTCCAATTCGCGGGTAAATTCCTTGGCAGAAATCCTGTTTTCCATCCCGTTGCTGTTGACTTTCTCGACCAGTACCCTCACCCTGGTGTGGTTTTGTTCTACGGCGGTCATGATGGCTTTCATGTACTCCAGCGCATTGTCATATGAGCAGACATCATCATTGAGCAGATCCAAAGCACAAATCAGCTCCAAGGAAAAGTTAACCTCCATGATATCGAGTGACTCTTCTGCAGATGACAATACTGAGAGAATGATCTCATCTGATTCCAGGAAATTCATGTTCCGGTTCAATGAATAAGCGTTGCTCGTCCCTCCAGACAGGTAGTACTTCTGCACCTCGGGGACATGGGTTGCTTGTGCAACGCTTCTTACACAATCACGAGTCCACAGTAAATCCGGGTCCGGGGAAAGAACTGGACAATGCACCTGCTCAGCACCATCCCAATAATCATCGTATGTAACCAGTACTTGCTGAGCAATAGGTCCTGAAAGTACAATCCCCAAATCAAAAAGGTCACCGCCCTTGTTGGAGGGATGCTCAAATGGAAAATGCAGATAACCATAGTTGAATCCCGCAGCCATGGCGATTTTCCCATCGATGATTAAGAATTTTGTATGGCTGTGAGGATATACCCCCTCGAAATTGGCCACTTCAACCTTCCATCCAATCTCAGAGTCAACCATCTTGTCAACACCAGCTTTACGCAGGTCATCGATCGCATCCCAGATTTGTTCTCCCCATTCAAAATTGGACAGCTCCGGATAATTACCTAACAGGATCCGCACTGTAAGACCACGTGGGTAGCGAGATGGGTTCTCTTTAATCTGCTGGTAGAGTTTTGCAATCTCATGGGTATAAACACTCCCCGGATTTAACTCTTTGTCGCCTTCATCAGAGGCCCATTCCATCACAGAAAAGAGGACTTCGTATTGCACTGAATTTGCAATATTCGACACCGTATCGAAACCACCATTTTGGCTTGGTTGCTGAGGACTGTAAGCAAGTTCAGGATTTGGCATGTAAATCATGCCGATATAATTGTTCCCACAATATGGAATTGTGTCATCTTCAGGTCTAAATTCACCAGATCGGGCAACATCCAAAATTAGCTGTCCAATTCGACCAGGGTCTTGGTCAGAACAATTATAAATTGGTTGGTTGGCTGAGATTAGATTGGATTTTCCATTCTCAGCCCATAGTATCGTCAGGTCTCCGCCTCCCTCTCCAGCAATAACTGGCGCAGAGGATCCCTCAGTTTGCACTACAATGGCTGGATCTGACCACCCCTGATCAGTGCGAATACTCTCATAAATGATATTTGCTGCAGAGACAGAATTCCCATTGTTCCTAACTTTATTAGAAAACCATACCAGGTGTAAAAATCCATCCTCATCTTGTGCCATCGTTGGACGGCTGTTGCATGGGGGAAAATCAATTGTTTCAACTAAACCAGTTTCTGGATTCTTGACCTGAACCTTTTCGGTATTATCGCACCAGGTATGGTAAATTTGACCATCGACATCTGCGAATACATCAGGTGTTGTCCCGTTGGCGATGGATTGTGGTTCACTCCAGTTCTGGCCATCATAATCAACAGTATAGATTGTCTCACCCCCTGCTTCAGCTGCTGTAAACACTGAACTGAAATTCCCCGGCAGCCCACCAGCCACTCGTGGTCGCAAATGATCGATGGGATTTGTGCCTATATTTGGACCAGCCAGGCAGCCAGATGGGCTTACAGGAGGCAATTGCCCTTCATTCCAGGTAGAGTAGACCAACGCATTGCTGGAATTGCTCCACAATACCATGATCGAATTAGCTTCATCATTCGCAATCACCGGCCAATCATTCTTTGAAGTTAAATTGGTATCCACATTTCCTTTGCAAGTCAAGTCATTGGTATTCGTTAACCGCACAGGTTGTGAACACACATCTCCTTCACAGCGGCTGTAGTAAACGTCGCTTATTTCAGAAGCTAGATCGGTATCTTCAGTCCACACAAGATGGCCAATACCGTTATTATCAACTGTCACTTCTGGACGGATGGAATTGATCCCTGGACTTAATGAAGCTGGGATAGAGTTCGTCCACTGGGTCTGATTCTGACCTTCTTGTTCCATCAGGGTGGAAAAAACTACTTCAGTGGCTTCCACATCGTCCACAACCCAAGCGGCATTCGCCAACCCATTCCGATTCGCAGAAACACTATATGCTGAATCGTTGAAGAGAGATAGGTCACGCGAAACCACTTCGGGATCCAGCCAATGCACTCCTGTGGTATCCATCGACAATTGTGATGATAATGAGGCTGGCTTAATGGTCAGGAATTTAATCAGCTGTCTGTAATTTGAGATCAAGAAAAAGGCGATCAGGATCGCTGCCAACACACCAGCAATTTTCACCCATCTGGCAGGCTCATGAGGAACATTCTCCACCCGCCAATGCGCCACCCATTCATATACAAGCCCAATGAATGCACCCCCAATCGCAAAGAATACAAGTGAAAGGATAGGAAGGATTATGGCTGTATCTGGCAGGGCCTCTCCCAAAGTTGCAGGGTAATATGCCAATCTCAATCCATACCCCATCGCAGCCCCACCAAGTCCGAATCCTGCTATTGTGCCTAGCAGAACTCGCCATGTTTGCCGCCACCCAACGGTTGTCAAACCCAAAATTAGTCCAAATAACACCCCAAAAATGACGCCATATATTCCAAACAAGATCACTTGTCCGGTTGGATCCCGATCCAAACCGTTGTTATACAAGGCGATTATTGCAGTCAGTAAAATAAGAGGCAGGATTAATACCCCTTCAGTGACACCGACAGCAATCGCAGTTCGCCAAATGTATTTTCTTCTGGGATAAATTGGATCGATTCGACTTAATGCAAAACCTCCGATAGCCCCACCGATACCCGTTGATAAACCTACTCCCAAGACCACAAGAACAATTGCTGACAATAATTTAACAAAATCCTGACCTTCTGGTATGAAGCTAAGCGGCCATCGCAGTATCTGGCTTCTTACCAGCAGGTACAAGACGAAATTTCCAACTACACCACCCACACCGAATCCTAAACTGCCGTAGACAACACTCAATAAATAATTTGTCTCTTTGCGTTCCATATTCCCTCTTTCATCCTTATCGAATGGGGACAGATTCAACTAAACACAATCTGTGGCATCCGATTATTAAACCTTTTACTTGTAAAATCTTCCTTTATGATGAATTCGCGTTTGCAGAGCCAGTAAAATAATACTGTAAAACTGCGCAAAGGTAATCAATAATTATAAATCAGTCAGCAAGGATGG
>JBEQLH010000026.1:0-20655 GCA_040326075.1 Anaerolineales bacterium | reverse complement strand
TTTCATGCTGGGCCAGGCTCCCACCACTCAAATCGGGATGCGCGGTTTTTGGACTGGTGGGGGAGGTGGCGAGAGGGTTTTTTCTGAGATCTTGACTTGATAATGTTTGCCAGCGTGAGTAAATGGGTCACCAGCCCAAAGGTTGGTAATAATCTCCAGGCTCTCATCCAGCAGCTCAGCGCGGATCTTGCGATCGGTGATTTCACCGAAATCAGCAAAACCGGTATCAATGGCACCCAATCCAACAGACAAGATCACCCGTCCATTGGAGAGGTTATCCAGCGTGGCAGCTTCGCCAGCAAATTTCCATGGTCGCATGCGTGATAATGGCGACAGCATTGTTCCCAGCTTGATCTTTTCAGTTTGCATGGCAGCTGCAGTCAGGCAAATCCAGGCGTCTATGCCCCAAACTGGCTCCCAAACAAAAAAACCATCCCACCCACTTTGTTCTGCTTGAGATGCGAATTCAACCGCAGTGCGGGCATCACCACGAGGGAGTACAAATCCATATTTCATCGATGTTTCCTCTGAATTTTTACACTATTATATAACCAATATACTGGCTGACGGAACTGTGCATGCTTGACTCTCTATCAAGCTCAGGTATAATCCCCTCACATAGTCTAAATTGACATGCACGGAGCCAAGTAGCCGTTTACCCTTTCAGAGAGCTGCCGGATGGTGCGAGGCAGCAGGTCAGGCGGCAAAATCCTCTCCGTCGACCCCTCTCGGGGTCAGTCGCTCCCGCAGGGATTCTATCGTAAGGGAGCCGGGTACGCCCGTTAGCGCGTTGTAGAGACCGTGATAAACGGTGAAAGCAGGTGGCACCACGAGCGCCCCCTCGTCCTGCAAGCGAGGGGGCTTATGTATTTCTATCGATAAGAACGAAATAGGAGGTGCAGCTGTGTTAGACATTAACTTAATCCGAGAAGACCCTGAACAGGTACGAGATGCTTTACGCAAACGCCATGCGGATCCTGGTCCTGTTGACCAGGTTCTGGAACTGGACGAGCAGCGCCGGAACCTGATCCAGCAGGCAGAGAGCCTTAAAGCTGAACGCAACCTGGTCTCTAAAGAGATTTCTAGGATGAAAGACCAATCTGATCGGCAGGTAAAAATCGATCAAATGCGCGTTGTTGGCGAGCGCATCGCAGCGCTTGATCAGGATCTGCGCCAGGTGGAGCTCCGCCTGAATGATCTGATGTCCGTGATTCCCAATCTCCCAGATCCAGATGTACCGCTCGGTGTTGATGAAAGTGAAAATGTGATCATCAAAACGGTTGGAGAAGTACCAAAATTCGACTTTGAGCCTCAACCGCATTGGGATTTAGGACCTGCCCTGGGGATGATCAATTTTGAACAGGGCGTTAAAATTACTGGTTCTCGCTTTTATGTTCTCAGTGGTGCGGGGGCGCGCTTGCAAAGGGCCTTGATTGCCTGGATGCTTGATATACATATCCAGCAAGGCTATACCGAGAAATATACCCCCTTTATGGTCAAGAGCGCTGTTTTATTTGGCGCAGGACAGCTGCCCAAGTTTTCTGATAACCTGTACCGCGATCATGAGGAAGATCTTTGGATGGTGCCGACTGCAGAGGTCCCACTGACTGGATTACATATGGATGAAATCCTGGAAGAAGATGCCCTGCCATATCATTACACAGCCTACACTCCTTGCTTCCGCCGGGAGAAGACCAGCGCCGGACGAGATGTGCGTGGGATCAAGCGCGGTCATCAATTTGATAAGGTTGAGATGTATAAATTCTGCAAACCTGAGAATTCACGGGTTGAGTTTGAGAAGATGGTTGCGGACGCCGAGCAGGTCTGTGCTGAACTTGGATTTACCTATCGCATAAATCAGCTGTGTACTGGCGATCTCGGTTTTGCAGCCCACATCACCTATGACATCGAGGTCTGGGCTCCTGGTGTCGGGGAGTGGTTAGAGGTGTCGTCGATATCCAATGATGGCAGCTTCCAGGCCAGGCGTGCCAAAATAAGATATCGTCCAACCGATGGTGGGCGGACACGTTTTTTGCACACCTTAAACGGATCCGGGTTGGGAATGCCGCGCACCTTGATCGCAGTTATGGAAAACTACCAACAAGCAGATGGTTCTGTGGTTGTACCCGATGTCCTCCGCCCGTGGATGGGCGGCATAGATGTGATCCGACCAGAGGGATAGATTGCCTGACTGGGTAAGTGCACTTGCATTTTGGTTAACACTGCTGATCATGATGGTGGGGTTGGTCCTGTTGATCATCCCCATTTTTCCAGGGATCACAGTAATCTGGCTGGCAGCCCTGCTGTATGGCATCGTTACCGGCTTCGACACTTTGGGGATCGTGATCCTGGTTTTGATCACCCTGGGCATGATTGTTGGTGTAACCGTTGATAATGTTTTGATGGGGGCTGGTGCGCGCCAGGGAGGTGCTTCGTGGTTGACGATCGGGGTGGCGCTCTTCGCGGGCATTGCAGGTACGGTTCTTTTTCCCCCCATCGGTGGATTGATCGCCATCCCATTGGCGATATTTCTGCTCGAGCTGCTGCGCAACCGCGAATGGCGCGGCGCATGGCGAGCGACGCGGGGGGTAGCCTTGGGGTGGGGTTTATCCTTTTTAGTGCGCTTTGGGATTGGGTTGGTTATGATCTCAGCCTGGTTGATCTGGGCACTTGGTAAATAACCGGGATGAGTAAGTAGTGCCTACGGATTAAAGAAAACCATCCCGATCCCCATTTTCTCCAAACCCTCTCCTGCCCAATGTTCCAAGATTGCAGAATCCTCGTCCAAGGCTTTGAATAGGGCTGGGATGGCGCGCGGATCTCCGATCTCTCCCAGGGCGCGGGCAGCTTCCAGACGGGCAGGCTGGGATTTGTTTTCCATTACCTCGAGTAAAGCTGGGACGGATTCATCACCGGTTGCTATCAGGGCATCCGCTGCTAGGCGCGCCATGAGCCGGTCTGGGAGGCTCAGCCTCTGGATCAAAGTTGGGATTGCATCCGGATCAGCTTGATAGCGCAAGGCCAACGCGGCGCACTGGCCCACCGCTGGCTCCGGATCATGCAGAGCCCGCAGGAGCAGTGGGGTCACAGATGGGTCGCGGATTTCAGCTAACGAGCGGGCAGCCCACCAGCGGACATCTTCATTAGGATCCTGGAGAATTTCCTCGATCAGCGGCAGGCTCCCTGTCCCATGTGCGGCCAGCTGCAATGCAGCAGCCTCTGCCTGTTCATCAGATCCGCTGGTGAATTCAGCCAACAGGGCAGGTTTATCAATTTCTGCCATAAATCTCTATTCTGGGGGTGGGATGGGTAGTTCCTCTTTGGGGGTCGCCTTCCACTTGTCCCCTTCATCGATCAGCATCACCGGAATATCATCCCGGATGGGGTACTTGCGATCACAATCCTGGCAGATCAACCAGGTTTCTTTGTAGTACTCGAGCAAGCCTTCTTTTTCTCTGACGCAGTTCGGACAGCGGAGGATGTCCAATAATTCCTGACTAACCATGTTGATCTCCTCTCGGATATTTGTTGAATAGGTTCTTATTAATCGTCCTTATCCTTTTTCTTGTCCTCTTTTGGAGGCATGCCTTTTGTACCGGGGCCGTACTCGTGCACGGCTCGCCAGGGCATGTAATGGGTCGTGAAAGTATCCTCGAACAGGGTCTCGCCATTGCGGCTGACAGCTCGCGTTACCGTCACATCTGCCCCTTCTACTGCCCAATCCACCTGTTTGATTTGCCCTTTTGCCAAATCCGGGTTTTCCTCATAGAGTGGGTCGGGTGGTTCAACAATATTTTTCAAACCGGTTGTGTGCCATTCAACTGAACGCCCATCTGAGGTGGAATAGAATTTCCAGGTCAGGGTGCGTGCGGCTTGGTTGACATAGGTTTCCATTAATAACCAGTTTGCTGTATCGTTCGTGAATTTGAAGTCTACCAGGGGCGTGTACACTGTTGCATCTAGCCCTGCCAGGCTGGTGTTATAGCCACCATCTGCTTTCTGTTCATAATATCCCACCCGGTAGGCATGTGGATAGCGTTCAACAACCGGGAACCCCCCGAAAAACGCTGTCCGGAAGAAGGTTGTGCTCACCTGGCATACGCCGCCGCCAACACCCTGTATAGTCCGGTTGCCAAAGATGATCCACGCTTCGGCATAGCCGTTATCCAGGCTTACATCGCCCAGCATCTCTCCCATCGAGAAGGTAGCGCCTGGTGGAACAAGCACACCGTGGAATTGACCAGCAGCTGTGGTGATGTTTTGAATACGCTCAGTGCTTGAACCATAGAAATATGAAGTACGGGAGCTGACCAGCTCGGAGATACCTAATTGCTTGGCAGTAGCGTTATCGCCAACTTCGGGATCGATATACTCGATATCAAGGGCGATTTTATGGTCTCCGTCCAGTAGTTTCTTATTGATGGCTTCGATTGTACCGTCCACATTTAATGAGCGACCGACAACCGCGGGTTCGATCACCTCTAGCTTGCGGGTATCATCATTGAAGATGAAGCGTGCGTTTTGGTGATTAAGAGCCAATTCAGGTGCGATACCTTCCAGAAATGAACGCAGCTCCGAGGTCTGTAAACCAACCTGGTATCGTTCCCCATCCGAGTCTACGACGCGTTCAATGGTGATCATTTTTGCCAGGTCACTTGGCTCAAATGTCCATGGTCCGGGATCACCCTCCTGAGAGTCAGGTACTGTTATTTTCAGTGGTTTGCTGAGTAATTGCCTGGCAAGCTGCGCCTGTTCGTCTACATTCAATATAATTGGTGCGTCTTGATCGATAATCAGCTGGATTTCACCATCGCGCAGCGTTTGCAATTGCCCATTTAGCTGCTCAAGGGTTGCTGGGATATTTAAGTGTCTGCCAACTTGCCCAGAATGGACAACAACATCCACCCCCTCGACCCCAAGAGATGCTTCAACTTTTTGAATATCGGTTTGGGCAGCGATCCCCTCCAGGTATGAGTTAGCGGCGTTTTCATCGAAGACATAAAACGGTGGGCTGGTGGCGCCCAGGTACCAGGAACTGAACTGGTCGATGAGGCGTTCCAATGGTCCTCCATTGCGTCCGTACTGGTAGGCTGCTGCGGCGGTGGACTGGTGGTCTAGATAGAAACCAACCTGGGAAGGAGCTGACAACCAGATTTTTTCTCCATCACGAAAGAGGATTTTGCCTTGATTTGGGTATGCCAGGTTGGTCTTAAGCACCAATGCGGCTTCAGCGGGTTCCAAACCAGAGAGATCCACACCTGCTACTGCAACACCGGGGTAAATTTTTCCGGCAAAATTAATGTTAAAACCGATCGCCACACCAACCAGCAGCAAGGTGAATATGAATAATCCACCAGTGATGGCGGTTAAAATCTGTGGGATCAGGTCGATTGGACGTGATAATGATGGTGATGCCGTAGATAGATTTCTCATTTAATAAACTTAACGGTAATAATTATTGGCTTGTTCCCGAACAATTAGGGGCTTAATTGTACCAAATGCCTGGCTTATAATTGATTCAGAGTTCATCCCACGTCTTTTCAGTCAGAAGGAGCAAATGATGTTCGAATTTTCATCGAAATATGGTTTGGGCACTTTAGTGACTCACTTTGCGGAAGGTGAACATCCTGAACATGCACATGTTATGCCAATCTACCAGACATCTCTATTTAGCTTCCCGGACCATGCGACCGGAGTTGCGATTTATGAGGGTGATCAACCGGGCTTTACCTACACGCGGACTGGTAATCCAAATGTTGACCATTTTGCCAGAAGAGTTGCGATGCTGGAAGCATTAGATCTAATCCGTGAGCAGACAAATCCTCAAATCAATGACCTGGTGGGGGGAAAGGCGTTCTCATCAGGTATGGCGGCTATCTCTGCCGCGATTTTGGCTCGGGTTAAGACAGGGGAAACGATAATCGCCCAGGAAACACTCTACAGCAATGCATTTAATTTCCTTGACAAGATTGCTCCCAGACTGGGAATCCAGGTGGTTTGGGTGAAAGATACCTCGGCTTCTGGCTGGGAAGCGGCGCTCCTGGCTAACCCTAATACAACTTTGATCTATGCGGAAACACCTGCAAATCCAACCATGTTGGTGATTGACCTTGAAGAAGTGGCTGAGATTGCTCATCAAAACGGTTGCTGGTTGGTGGTAGACAATACTTTTGCGACCCCATATTGCCAACGACCTCTGAGCCTTGGAGCTGATATCGTCGTTCACTCCACAACCAAGTACCTTTCCGGGCATGGCGTAATCATTGGTGGAGTAGTGGTCAGCCGGCATTTGGGATATATGCGCCAGGAAATCCCTTTGATTGTGAAGACACTTGGGGGTACACCGAGCCCCTTCGATGCCTGGTTGGCAAACCTGGGCCTGAAAACTTTTGAACTGCGAATGCAGCGCCACTGCGAAAATGCATTGGCTGTTGCCCAATTTCTGGAAGGTCATCCGGCGGTGGCACGTGTACATTACCCTGGCTTATTGACTGATGCGGGTCACTCCATCGCCGTTAAGCAAATGCACGCATTTGGCGGTATGCTCTCTTTTGAGCTTAAGGGTGGTTTAAAGGCAGGTGAAGCATTGATGAACCAGTTGCAAATCGCGACTCTAGGAGTAAGTTTGGGTAATGTCGACAGCCTGATCCAGCATCCCGCCAGTATGACCCATTCCAGCATCCTGCCCGCTGAACGATTGAAGATGGGGATCAGCGATGGGTTGGTGCGCTTTTCAGTTGGTATTGAGAACCTGGACGACATCCTGGCTGATTTTGAAGATGGTTTGGCGGGGGTGAAATAGCCCAAAATTTATTCTATGGAGCGAACTTTAATGGTTAAGGGGAAATTAGGCTTACGTTTAACTGCATGTCCGTTCAAATTTTAAGCCCATAGCTCCTCTTGAAGTGCTATCTCGGCACAGGAATTGGCTGCCTGGTCACAGGTATCAAGCCTGGATTGCCTTCGAGTATAATCTGACTATCTTGAGGAACCTTGCTGCACGCTTGACCGTCTCCATTATATGGAGAAATCAGAATGCATATTAGATTAGATCAACCGCTGCCTTCCGCTCAAGGGAGTATTAAGAATCGCTCGCTATACTTGCTTGGGTTTGTTTTATTGTTGGCCATTTCTGCTTGTTCATTCCCCACTTCGGCAACAAAATCGCCTTCCCCTTCCCCAACGCAAGAAATCGTTATTGAAGCTACTGCAACCTACCCGGCGGAACCAACCCCCACGCCCCAATCCCTGCCGCCGAATTTGGTAGAAAGTGATCCTTTTCCCAACTCAGAGGTTGGGCTTGATGATTCGCTGACTTTCTTTTTCAATCAGCCGATGGATCGTGACTCTGTAGAAGCGTCATTTTCCGGTCTATCAGGCAGGTTTAAATGGATTGACGATGCCACTCTTATCTTTTCCCCGGATACGACTCTCCCCCCTGCCACACAGATAAATTTACAAATCGATACCCAGGCGCGGGCAACCAATGGATTATCACTGGTTGAACCAATCAGCCTGATGTTCCAATCGGTGGGGTACCTGCGGCTCGCTCAAAACATACCAGAGGATGGATCCACAGCAGTAGATCCTTCATCGGCTGTAGTGGCGACTTTCAATCGACCAGTGGTGCCAATAGGAGCGGAGCAAGGAACATTACCAGCAGCTTTCTCATTAGAACCAGAAGCTGATGGGCGTGGCGAATGGCTCAACACCAGTACCTATGTTTTCTACCCCGAACCTTCACTGGTAGGGGGTGCGGAGTACACTGTCAGGATCAAAGGTGATCTGGAAGGTTTGGATGGCAGCCCATTGCAGACCCTCCAATCCTGGTCGTTCACTACCAATTTCCCCAGGATGATCTCCAGTGAGCCTGTTGATGGAACCAGGAATATCAGTCTGGATGAACACATCCTGCTTACCTTCAACCAACCGATGGACCCCGACAGCGTAGCTGATAACTTCACCATGATGGAATCCGACGCCAACCGCATCCGGGGCGAGTTCAGCTGGAATGAGGACGCTACTGAGTTCACTTTCACTCCCAATAATTTATTGAAACGTGGCCTGGAATATTCATTTGCTGTAAGCGAGGAAACCCTTTCGGGTGGTGGCACATCTCTTGGGTCCGAGCAGAAATCTGCGTTCCAAACTTTTCCGGAATTGGCAGTGGTCAGGAGCGATCCCGTAGAAAATGGTTCTAAAGAGGTTTATAGTGGGATTGCGATTGATTTCAATGCACCGATCAAATCCAAAGATGTTCTCCAATTTATCACTCTCAGACCATCGGTTGCCAATCTGGAGCCTTATGTAGATGAAGAAGAAGGCACTCTGTGGCTTAATGGGTTCTTTGAACCGGACAATGCTTATACATTAATAATCTCTCCCAATCTTCCTGATAAGTGGTCTGGTCGTCTGGGAAAAGAATACACCCTCAATTTTCGCACTCTCTCACTTGATCCATCATTGTTGGTCTCAATTGGTTCAGATGTTGTCTTCTTGACCCCAGATCAATCGAGCATTGATGTTCAAATCACCAATTTAAGTAATCTGCCTTATTCCCTCGGTCCAGTTCCTTTAGAAGAATTCAAAGAATTAATTGCTCCTGGAGGTTATGAGGCCCGCCAAACCTACCGGCCCCAACAGGAACTAACCTTCGCGCATTCTGTAGACATACCTGCTAACCAAAGCACAACAGTAAATATCCCCCTGTCAGTAGACGGTGGACCCCTTGCACCAGGAATTTATGCATTGCGTTTCAACCTTAATGTGGAGTATATCTTTCCTGGACCATACTTCCTGGTAGTGAGTGATATCAATACCACGCTAAAACTTGGAGCAACGGATGCTCTCGTCTGGGCTGTATCCTTGCAAGATGGCTCTGCGGCAGAGGATATACCGGTAGCCATATATTCAGAGCGCGGTGAAGTTCTCGCTCAAGGGCGTACTGATTCGCAAGGTGTGCTGCATACCGAGATTCCGGTCCGCGAGATGGAGGATATTTATGGGATCAGCTATGCCATCCTTGGTGAACCTGGTGAAGAAACTTTCTCTGCGGCACTTTCCAGCTGGGGGCAGGGGCTGGATGGAAGCAGTTTTGGTTACCAGGTCGATTACACGCCACCCCATCTTGAGGCATACCTTTACACTGATCGACCAATCTATCGCCCTGGTCAAACCGTTAACTTCCGGGCGATCCTTCGCCAGGTATATAATGGGCGCTACAGCTTGCCGGATCGATCCAATCTAATCCTGAATCTGACGAATGACTTTGGCGAACAAATTGATTCATTAGACCTTCCGCTATCAGACTTTGGAACCGCGCATGGTATTTACACATTACCTGAGGATACGGAACCAGGTGTTTATCGCTTAATCAGCGAGCAGGCGCACTTTAGCAGTGTCGCTTTTCAAGTAGCGGAATACCGCAAACCAGAGATTGATTTGAACGTCTCCTTCCCATCTGAGCAAGCCTTGGCCGGGGAAACAATTAACGGGACCGTCAGGGCGCGTTTCTTCTTCGATGCACCAGCTGGAAATGTGCCAATCACCTGGACTTTGTTCCGAACTCCGGAAATCTTTAACCTGCCTGGCTATCAAGTGGGTAAATCGGATACTCGCTGGCTATCAGGGTTGCCAGGTGTTTTCTCACCCATCTCGCTTGAGCAGGTCTCCCAGGGGCAAGGAGAAACGGATCCCTCAGGGATTTTTGATATTGAATTGGTGATCCCTCCAGCTGATCAGCGCTATCGTTATTCCCTGGAGGTAACTGCCACGGACGAGAGTGAACTGCCTGTCAGCGCTCGCTCTGATGTGCTGGTAAATCCTGCCGAATATTATATCGGGATCAGACCGGATGTCTGGTCTGGACGAGCGGGGAGTGAAATCGGCTTTGATGTGCAGGTTGTGGATTGGGATCAAGAACCAGCTGGCCAGCAAACATTATCTGCGGAGTTCCAAAAAGTGGTTTGGGAGCGGGTTGAAGCACAACCTGGAGTTTTTCGGGGTTTTCCCACCTATGAACCCAAATATACTACTGTTAGCAGCACCGATTTCTCCACCGCAGAAGATGGTAAGGCACGCCTGGCATTCACCCCAACAGAACCGGGTACATACCAGCTCCAGGTAACAGGCAGCGGGCTGGGCGGTGAAACTGCCCTAAGCCAGGCTCTCCTTTGGGTTGGGGGTCCAGGTCAGGCTGTCTGGCCGAATTTACCAAATCAACGTTTACGGTTGACAGCAGACCGGAGCTTATACCAACAGGGTGATACCGCCCAGGTCTTTGTGCCTAACCCATTTGGCGCCGGCGCGTTGGCATTAGTGACTATTGAACGTGGTGTGCTCTTCGAGCACCAAATTATTGCGCTGCAGGAATCTGGGGCTGCTATCCCTGTTTTGTTAGGGGATGAGCAGGCACCAAACGTGTATATCTCTGTGACACTGCTCAAACCGGATGGAGAGGGAGAACCTGATTTCCGCCAGGGGTATCTAATATTGCCTGTTGAGCCAATCGAACAAACCTTGAATATATCGCTGACCAGTGATCCTGTCAGGGCTGAGCCAGGTGGGGAGGTGACCTTTGATCTGCTTGTCACTGATGCTCATGGTAAGCCAGTTGAAGGAGAATTTTCACTATCGGTAGTTGACCTGGCTGTCCTGGCATTGTCTGATCCAAATTCAAAGAATATCGTTTCAGCCTTTTACGGAGATCAACCCTTGGGTGTGAGTACAAGCCTCAGCCTGGCGGCCTCCACCAAGCTTCGCTCTGTTGAGGCATTAGGGATTGGTGGCGGTGGGGGGGGCGAGCTTGTTTCGCCGCAACTGGTGCGCGAAGAATTTCTTGATACGGCTTATTGGAATGCGGCAATTGTCACGGATGCAGATGGTCATGCTCAAGTTAAAATGACCCTGCCGGATAACCTTACCACGTGGCAGCTAGACACCCGCGGCGTTACCCAGGATACTCTTGTTGGTCAGGATGAAGGTCTGGTGGTAAGCACTAAGGATTTGATCGTCCGTCCGGTGACCCCACGTTTCTTAGTGTTCGGAGATCATGCACTTTTAGCTGCCGTAGTTCAGAACAACACCGCTGACATTCTGGATGTGGATGTATCCTTACAGTCAAATGGTTTTAATTTGGATGATCCGTCCACAGCCCTCCAGGAAGTTCCCATTCTACCCGGTGGGCGGAAACGCCTCGAGTGGTGGGGAACCACCCAGGATGTCGAAAGCGTTGATTTGGTCTTTGCTGCCGAGGCTGGAATTTTACAGGATGCAAGTCGGCCGGCCTGGGGAGCTTTACCGGTGCTTCGCTATACCGCACCGCAGACTTTTGGTACCTCTGGGACAATGGATGAGGGTGGTGAACGCTTGGAGGTGGTAAGCTTACCGCGTTCATTCGATTCGCAAAACGGAGAATTTAGCCTGGAGATGGCCCCGACCCTGGCTGCATCTATGATGAGTGCCCTGGATGTGCTTGAGTTGTATCCTTACAACAGCACCGAACAAGTTGTTTCACGGTACTTACCCAATATGGAAACTTACCGGGTTGTTCAGGACTTTGGATTGGAAGATCCTGATTTAGAAGGTCGTCTTGAGCGGACTTTGGAGGATTCATTGGCCCAACTGGTCGCCCGGCAAAATGTAGATGGCGGTTGGGGTTGGTGGAAAGACGATCAAAGCGATCCATACATAACTGCTTATGCGCTCTTTGGTTTAGTCCGGGCTGAGGAGGCAGGTGTTGATATAGGTTCTGGTGTTATAGATTCTGCTGTTGAATACCTGACTGCCACGTTGACTACCCCTGACATGCTCAGTGAAACCTGGCAACTTGATCGTCTGGCTTTTATTCATTACGTACTCTCTCAATCTGGAGCAGGCGATCTGGTTGGTGCTGCTGGCTTATATGAAGAACGTTTAAATTTGAACCCATGGGCACATGCACTTTTGGCTATGACCCTTGAAAGCTTATCTCCAAATGATGAACGCATTCAGACAATCTACTCTGACCTTGAAGCGAGTGCGATCCGTTCAGCGACTGGTGCACATTGGGAGAATCAGGAACACAGCTGGCAGAACATGAGCACAACCATTCAATCCACTGCGGTTGTGCTTTACGCTCTCACCAGGCATGACCCGGCTTCTCCCCTGGTTGCAGATGCTCTCCGTTATTTGATGGCGCACCGCCAGGCTTCCGGTGCCTGGTCATCTACTTACGAAACTTCCTGGATCTTGATGGCGCTCTCTGAGGTGATGCGGGGTACAGGGGAATTGAGTGGTGAGTTCGACTTCTCGGCAGACCTCAATAACACACCTCTAGCCGCAGGGCAGGCGAGTGGAATTTCACAGCTCAACCCGGTTGAAGCAACAGTGCCCATCTCCAGCCTGTACCCCCATGATCCGAACAGCTTGACGCTTATGCGAGGGGATGGCTCAGGTAGGCTTTACTACAATGCCCACCTTAACGTTCATCGTCCAGTCGAAGAAGTCGCTCCGCTGGAAAAAGGGCTCACTATCTCGCGCGCTTATTTCCCATCTGAGGTAGAGTGCATTGAAGGAGATTGCCCTGCAATCCAGAATGCCCATGTTGGAGAACTGGTAACTGTCCGCTTGACCCTCACCATTCCCGAGACAACTTATTATCTGCTGGTTGAGGACTATATACCTGCGGGTACGGAAATACTGGACACCAGTTTGAAGACCAGCCAACATAGCGATGCGCAGCAATATAATCCACGCCAACCTTTTGACCAGGGATGGGGTTGGTGGTATTTCAGTGGTCCTCAAATTCATGATGATCATATTTCCTGGGCTGTCGATGTTTTACCAGCCGGTACTTACGAGCTTACTTATGAGCTGGTCACATTACAGCCTGGAGAATTTCGGGTGCTTCCCGCCCGCGCCAGGCAGCTTTATTTTCCTGAGGTTCAGGGAAACAGCGCTGGAGAGATATTCGAGATCAAGTAGTTATAGATAGGCTGCGAGGTAATCATGTCAGATAAGAAAAAAAACTCTGTGACAAATTATGGTGGTGGTGTATTTAATGAAATATCGAATCATTTTAAACTCGTATTTCGCCTCTTGCGTGACCCACGGGTGAATACATTTCTGAAGCTTATCCCCATTGCGACTGTTTTTTACCTGGTGATACCTGACTTGATCATTGGTCCTATCGACGATGCAGCCATTATCGGTTTCGGGTTGTTCATATTTGTGGAGCTCTGCCCACAGGATGTAGTCGAGGAACACAGAGCTGCACTGGCTGGAGAAATTCCTGGCCAATGGAAGGACCCCCAACAGATTGATGATGAGGATATTGTCGACGCTGAATTCACTGAAGATGAATGATCGATCTTCAAAAAATGGGAGAGCCTTTGTCGCGCTTTTCTTCGCTGATGGTTCATTTATGCCTGTTGACGCTGGTGGTTTCTGCCTGTGTGAGTCCCCAAAATCAAGCCACGAAAACAGCCGCTGAGCCGTCTCTAAGTGCTTCTCCAACGAAGGTTTTTACGATTATCCCGTCAAGCACCCTTGCACAGCCCATAAATACAGATTCTGAAACGGAAATCCCACAAATTTTAACCACTCCTAGCCCACCAGCAAGAAAATCCAACCCCGTTAATTTCCCTGATCCAACTGATTATGAGTGGCGCTTGATTGTAAGCGGGTTGACCAGCCCAATCGGCCTGGTCAATGCTGGCGATGACTCCGGTCGCTTATTTGTGGTGGAGCAGCCTGGTTTAATTCGTATCTTTCGGGATGGTGCACTGCTGCCAGAGCCTTTCCTGGATATCAGCGGAAAGTTGAGCTGTTGTGGCGAGCGAGGGCTGCTTGGTCTGGCATTCCATCCAAATTACGATCAAAATGGTTACTTCTTCGTCAATTACACTGATTTGAACGGAGATACTGTAATTTCCCGCTTCCAGGTCTCAAATAATTCAGAACTTGCAGATCAAGCCAGTGAGATTCAGCTCCTTGGGGTGGCGCAGCCGTTCCCCAATCACAATGGAGGCGGGTTGGCTTTTGGCCCCGATGGCTACCTGTATGTCGGGCTGGGGGATGGTGGCAGTGCAGGTGATCCGCTTGGCAACGCTCAAAATACGCACAATCTGTTGGGAAAGTTATTACGCTTGGATGTAGATCAAAGCGATTTGTATGCTGTTCCAACAGGCAACCCCTTCGCTGAGAGTGGTGGGGCTCCCGAAATTTGGGTTTTTGGCCTGCGCAATCCGTGGCGGTTCTCTTTCGACAGTCTGACAGGCGACCTATTCATTGGTGATGTCGGCCAGGGTTCCTGGGAGGAGGTCGATTACCTCTCGGCTGGAATTCCTGGTGGAGCCAATCTCGGTTGGAATTATCGAGAAGGATCGCATCCTTATTCAGCTTCATCTGCGCCTGATGACAGTTTGCTGATCGATCCCGTGGCAGAATACGGCCACGACCAGGGAATTTCGGTTATCGGGGGTGTAATCTACCGGGGAGAACAGCTCCCGGACTGGCAGGGCATATATCTATATGGGGATTATGGTTCGGGTTTCATCTGGGGATTATTCCAGACTGAGGATGGTTCATGGCAGAATACTCAATTATTTCAGACTGGCAACCGGATTACCTCTTTTGGGGAAGATGAAAGTGGAGAGGTGTATTATGTTGACCCACAAGGCAGCATTTTTAAACTAGTTCATAACTAAGATAATTCCTGATGCAGTTAGCAACCCATACCCGAAAATGGTTGGTGATCCTGGCCTCGGCAGGTTATCTTGCCGTTGGAATCTTGTTATTACTGAAAGGCGATCAATTTTTGGGTGTCATCCGGGGGATCAATGGTTTGGATAATACAGAAATTGTATCGGGATCATTCCATCCCGAGCTTGTTCAAAATGCGTGGGAAGTGACCGAAGCAGGCGACCTGCCTGATGTGCGCTTTGCAGTGATCGGTGATTACGGTACAGGACAACAGCCTGAAGCCGATGTGGCTGTCCTGGTTAAAAGTTGGAATCCGGATTTCATTATCACCACTGGTGATAACAACTATCCTGATGGGGAGGCAGCTACGATAGATCAGAATATCGGGCAATTCTTCCACGAGTTCATCTTTCCCTATAATGGTGGCTATGGTGATGGAGCGCTGGAAAACCGCTTTTTCCCCAGCTTGGGCAACCATGATTGGAATTCCGAGAATGCGCAGCCTTACCTGGACTATTTCACCCTGCCGGGCAATGAGCGCTATTACGAGTTTGTCAGGGGACCGGTCCATTTTTTCATCCTGGACAGTGATAAACATGAGCCGGACGGGGTTGAAAGCAATTCTGCACAAGCTGTCTGGCTGCAATCCCAGATGACCAATTCTGACAGTCCTTGGAAGATCGTCTATATGCACCACCCGCCATTCTCATCTGGGTTGCATGGTTCAATCGATTGGATGCAGTGGCCGTTCGCCGAATGGGGTGCAGATGCGGTGATTTCTGGTCACGATCACACATACGAGCGCATCTCCCGGGATAGAATCATCTATTTTGTCAATGGTCTTGGAGGAAGTTCGAAATACCTGTTCTTCGGTAAGGTGGAAGGCAGCCAGGTGCGCTACAATGAGGATTATGGGGCAATGCTGGTTGAGGCAAGTGAGGACAATATCAGATTTCAATTTATCAATCGACAGACTGGTCTGATTGATGCTGTTGAGCTTACTCAACTTACCGCATCTTTATTTTTACCGGTGATTTACCGAAATCCTTGACACGAAACTGAAATCCGTGGTAAACTCCCGCCACTGAGATTTCCGAAAAGGAGTGGATTCTTAATGTTGAAAGCACCAGTTTACATTACCCGAATTCGCCGGGCCGTTTCCGACAGCGGCAAGGCATTTTCCTATTTGGAGTGCGCCTACTGATCGAAAAGTATTCAGTATTTTAGAAACTTAACGGCCTCGGGTAAGCTCCACTCCCGTGGCTTTTTGTTTTCATCTGCCCATTCGATAATCTGCCACGGGAAACCCCGTGGCTTTTTTTATGATTATGCAAGGAGAACGAGATGGCTGAAGCAATTATCGTTCGTGATGTATACAAGAAATTTGGAAAACCCGCTGGCTCGATCTGGAAACAGGTCTTCAAACCGAACGCTAATTATCAAAAGCCAATCGTCGTGGCCGTGGATAATGTCTCTTTCAAGGTTGAGGAAGGGGAAATATTCGGGGTGCTGGGACCTATTGGTTCTGGGAAATCGACCTTGATCCGCCTGATCGCCACCTTGTTGCTTCCCGATCGCGGGGACATCCAGGTGTTTGGTCATGACGTGGTGGACGAACCGATGAAAGTCCAACGCCTGATCAACCGCGTATCGGTAGAGGCGAGTTTCTTCAACAAGCTATCTCCAATGGAGAACCTGCTCTATGGAGCAAGATTGTACGGCATGAGTGGGCAAGAGACCCGAAAGCATGTGGGAGAAATCCTCATCCGCTTGGGCTTGAAGAAGCGAGCCATCTACAAACCCATGGAAGAGATGTCACGCGGTATGCAGCAGAAAGTAGCCATTGCCCGGGCACTGCTCTCACGCCCCCGCCTGCTGTTGATGGATGAGCCGACGATTGGTCTTGACCCGCGCTCAAAAAGGGAGGTTCAAGCTGTCATTCGAGAACTCAACCAGGATTCCGGGACGACCATTCTTCTCACCACTCACGATATGCTGGAGGCGGATCAATTATGTGACCGCACCGCGATCATTGATAGCGGGAAAATCGTGGCTCTCGATACCCCGCAAGGTTTAAAGAAGATCATTTCCCCAAATGGACACGAACCTACTCTGGAAGATGTCTTCCTCGAATTGACAGGAAAAGCTTTGGTGAAAGAAGAATCTGATTGATATTAATTCTAAGAGAAGGATGATTAAATGGAATGGAAAACACCGTTATTTGAAGGTCAAATGATTTATCTGGCGTCCATCAAACCGGAAAAAGATGCCGAACTTGAATCGCGTTGGACCCACGATGCAGAATACCAACGGATGCTTGGGACAGACCGGGTCTGTCCGCTCTCTCCTGCGCAGATCAGAAAGAAGTACACGGAGATCGAGAAAGAGATGGATGAAAAAGGAAACCAATTCTACTTCACTATCCGTCGCTCGCCTCAAGAGATAAATACCGATTCGACAACCGAGGGTGAGGATGGTGCAGGTGACTTGCTCGGTTTCATAAAGTTGGATTGGATCGAGTGGAGTCAGGGGGTAAGTTCGGTTTCTCTCGGGATTGGTGATCCGGCAGAACGCGGTAAAGGCTTTGGCTCAGATGCGCTCAGGCTGCTCCTGCGCTACGCCTTCGGAGAACTTAACCTCTATCGATTAGGTGCTGTGATCCCTGAATACAACCAGGTTGCTTTGCGGTTGTTTGAAAAATCCGGATTCAAGGTAGAAGCACGCCAGCGGGAGGCATTACATCGGGCAGGTTTACGTTGGGATAGTATCCGATTGGGTCTGTTGCGTGAAGAATGGGAGACAAGGTGATGGTTAATCAAAGCAGATCGAATAAGCACTGGGAATCGCTTATGAACGTTCCGTTGTTCCAGGGAGAACTGGTTCACTTAATCGCTCCTGAACCCCAGCTGGCAGCTGGATTGCACAGCAGGTGGATGCGGGATTCAGAGTTTGTACGTTTGTTAGATACCGATCCAGCCCGGCTTTTTTCGATTGACAAGAACAAAGAATGGTTTGAGAAGAACCTGGTCGAGGAACAAAAGGACGATGAGTTATTTTTACTTATTCGGACTTTGGAAGAGGAGCGTACGATCGGTTTGATCGGCTTGGATGGAATCCGCTGGACACATGGCGATGCCTGGATTGGGATTGGGCTCGGCGAGAGAGAGTATTGGGGAAAGGGTTACGGCACAGACGCCATGCGCATCTTGTTGTGCTATGCCTTCGAGGAACTGAACCTGCACCGTCTCTCATTGAGTGTCTTTGAGTACAACCCGCGGGCAATTCGTTCGTACGAAAAGGTGGGTTTCATAATCGAAGGAAGCGCTCGTAAATTCTTAAACCGGGATGGGCAACGTTATGACATGCTTTTTATGGGTATCCTCCGTGAAGAATGGGAAAGGAGGTAAGCGAATATGTCAACATTAGTTCATGAATTTAGAGCAACATACGCCTTTATGGAGCGCAATGCTTTCCTGGTAAAACGCTACCTTTCTTGGGAAGTGGTCTGGCTGGTTTATTCAATTGCCAACAGCCTCTCTGTCAGTTTTATCGGGATGGGCATGGAGCAGCTCAGTGGTCCGGAAATCGATGGACGTAACCTGGTGCTGTAACTGGTGACGGGTGTTCGGCACGGCCGAACGGTATGCGAAACGAGCCGGAAAACTGCACCTTAATGGTTAGAGATGAATGACAACCAATTATCAGAGTCACGAAGATAATGTTGGAGCAAAAACATGAAAAACTCTTTACCCACAGGATATCATTCACGTCCAGCGACCATGGACGATCTAAAAGCAGCTGTTGGTATGTTCAATGCTGCTGCGCGGCAAATGATCGGCGTGGACAAATTCATTCTTGAAGTGACATCCATTGAATGGAAATCTCCAGGGTTTAATTTGGATACTGATACCCTCATTGTATTTTCCGAGACTGGTCAAGTAGCTGGGTACTATGAAGTATGGGACTTGAAACCACACATATCAACTAAATGTTGGGGAAGTGTTCACCCGGACCACACAAACAGGGGTATTGGTTCTTACCTCCTTGAATGGGGAGAGGAGCGTGCACGTCAGGCGATCCATAAAGCATCTGCAGAAACCAGGGTAACGATGAGTTGCTTTGCGATGAGCTTGAACCAGGTTGCCCTGGATTTGTTCGAGAAAGTAGGCATGCAGCGGGCTAGACACTTTTACCGAATGGTGATTGACCTGGATAATCCTCCTCCTCAACCACAATGGCCAGAAGGAATTGAGGTCCGAACTATGGTTGTCGATCAGGACGAGTGGAAGCTTACCAATACAGTAGTTGAGGCGTTCAGAGATCACTGGGGATATGTAGAGCGTTCAGTGGAAGATGAGCACGAACGCTGGATGCACGAAATGAAGAATAATCAAGATTTCGATCCTTCTTTGTATTTCTTAGCCTGGGATGGTGACCAGATCGCTGGAGCCTCGTTGTGTTGGAAGCATGCACATGACGATCATGATATGGGTTGGGTGGAAGTGCTTGGTGTCCGCCGACCCTGGCGTAAGCATGGATTGGGCTTGGCTTTATTGCTGCACTCATTTGGTGAGATCTTTCGTCGAGGCAAGGTGCGAGCCGGGTTGGGAGTCGATGCAGAGAGCTTGACTGGTGCTTTGCGCCTTTATGAAAAAGCAGGGATGCATTCGGATCCAAATCGCACTTTTATTGCTTATGAGAAAGAACTACGTCCAGGTGTGGATTTGAGAACCCGGCAAATTGATCAGGAGTAAACCTGGATGGCATCCGAGTGCATTGGAAAGGCTTACTCTCCATCATCCCAGTATGGCTCAGGTTCAAACCGCCTGCATAAGAGGGACCAGCCGAGTCAACAACTGGTTCCGTTACTTCATAGATATTATTACTAACAAGGAAAACAATGACTGCACAAATAGTAAAACAAGAACAAATCACTATACCCTTTGCTCCTGACGTACCCGGCCTGGTATTTCGAGGTTTTCAGGGGGAGCCGGATTACCCCAAGATGCTGGAATTGATCAATGCCAGTAAGGTCGTCGACCAGATTGATCGGACAGATACCCTCGAAGATATCGTTCGTATTTATGAGCATTTAAATAATTGCGACCCTTATCGAGACATGATCTTCGCCGAGGTCGATGGTGAAGCAATCGCTTATGGCCGAGTGGAGTGGAACATCCGTGATGATAATGAATGGTTGGGGTATATCATGGCATTTATGCATCCTGATTGGCGTCGAAAAGGTATCGGCACAGCTATGCTGCGCTACCAGGAAAACCATCTGCGTCACATATCGAAAGATCTTCTGAAAGAAGGTGTCATTACTGAAGAAACCCCGCGTTATTTCGAGAACTTCGCCTCTGACACAGAAACCGCAAAAGTAGCTTTTTTACTCAAGGAGGGTTATTCAGCTGTTCGATTTGCTTATTCGATGGTGCGCCCTTTCTCCGATCCAATCCAAGTCTCACCAATGCCGGAGGGTTTGGAGATCCGCACTGTTCCCCGCCATCAATTCCGCAAAGTGTGGGAAGCCGATCAGGAGGCTTTTAAGGACCACTGGGGATATCGCTCCGGTACTGATAATGATTACCAGCGCTGGTTGGAAAACCCACTCCACGATCCAAACCTTTGGCGGGTGGCCTGGGATGGAGATCAGGTTGCCGGGATGGTCCTGAATTTCCTGAACCAGGAAGAGAACAAAGAATACAACCGCAAACGCGGCTGGACGGAAGACATCAGCGTAAGGAGACCCTGGCGGCGGCGTGGTTTGGCCAGGGCTTTACTTACCCGCAGCTTACAAATGTTCAAAGATATGGGCATGGACCATGCTGCCCTCGGCGTTGATACGGAAAACTTGACCGGTGCGCTGCATCTCTACCAGAGCGTCGGTTTTCAGGTCGAGAAACGGCATACAGACTACCGAAAGAAGTTATAGGTGGTTGCTATATCCCATTACTTTGGTTTACAATCGGG
>JBEQLH010000168.1:0-7001 GCA_040326075.1 Anaerolineales bacterium | reverse complement strand
AAAATAATTCTAGCTGAGAAGATTTCTCATTAGGCACATAACTTGTTAGCGGATTAATGTCACATCCTCTAATTGGCCGGTGTTAATTAAATAAGCGCGCAAGTTATTGCTAATGGGTTAAACTGATGACTGTGACATCAAACAACGCAAAATTCAGTTCACAAGGAATCGCTGCAGTTTCAGAGGATTTCGAAGCGACATTTTTGGAACTCTGGCCAAAGATTTTCAGCGTGTTGTTCCGGATTCTAGGCGACAGGGCTGAAGCAGAGGACCTGGCATTGGAAACTTTCTGGCGGTTGTACCAGAATCCCCCATCAAAGCGGGAGAATCTGAATGGCTGGCTTTACCGGGTAGCGGTAAATTTGGGTTTCAACGCCTTACGTTCCCAAAATAGGCGCACCCGCTATGAAGAGCAAGCTGGTTCGTTAGCCTTAGAGGACAATACTGCTGCAAGACCTGAGGATGAACTGGAACGGGCTGAACGCCGCCGTGAAGTCCAGCAAACCCTCGCCCAAATGAAGCCCCGCTCAGCCCAATTGTTAGTTTTACGATATTCGGGATTAAGCTACACCGATCTCGCATTGGCGCTCAAGGTGAATCCCTCCTCGGTAGGTAAGATGCTGGCCCGAGCCGTGGAGGAATTTGAACAGAAATACCGCCAGCTGCAAGGAGAATGAAGATGAATCTATCCGATGGGGAGACCAGAGAAAATAAGGATAATGGGATTATCAAAGATGACCTGGAGGGAGTCAGGGAGCATCTGGTTGTACTTGAACCCCTGGAATCAGAAGCGCCTCCTTCGGCACGCAAAGCCTTATCCCAATTCGAGAATCGATATATAGTTAAGGAGAATTCCAATATGTTTGACAGAATTTTCAATCGTAAATTCCGATTCGCCTGGGTCGCGGTCGGAGTGATCGCAATTCTGACAGTAGCCATGCTTTTCCCCCAGGTGAGGGCCATTGGGAGCAGTTTCCTGGGTTTATTCCGTGTGGAGCAATTTACAATCCTACAGATCGATCCTGAGCAGCTGGAAGAGCGATTGAGCTCCGTTTCCAATTTTGAATATTTGCTTGCCGAGGATGTCCAGATTGAAGAATTAGGTGAACAGCAGGAAGTAACAAATGCGGACCAGGCGAGCAACCTGGCGGGTATCCCGGTTCGCCTACCGACTGCTGTAGAAGGGGAGACGCATCTCGCAGTTCAACCAGGGATGAAAGCTTCTTTTCAAATCGATCTACCAAAGGTCCAGGCTTTGTTGGACGAGATTGGTTACTCAGACCTGAAATTACCATCTAATTTGGATGGTGCGGTAGTGACCATGGAGCTGCCCGTCGCAGTCAGCGCCGGTTTCGGGGACTGTGGTACTTCCGAGGAATATATACGAGTTGAAGGTGTAGATCCGGATGACCGGCCCCCAGCAACACCAATTATCAGCTGCACAACCTTAGTTCAAGTAGCCAGCCCGGAGATCAGCGCTCCTCCAGGTCTGGACATTGCCGGGATTGGGGAGATATTTTTGCAAGTGCTGGGTATGACCCCTGAAGAAGCTGCCCAATTCACCCGCAACGTTGACTGGACGACCACTCTGATCATCCCTATCCCGCGCTATGGGACAGAATATCAGGACGTGTTCGTGGATGGTGTTGAAGGAACGCTGATCATGCAGTCCCAGAGAAGTGATTTCCCACATTATATGTTGATTTGGATCAAAGATGGCGTTGTTTACGCCCTAACCGGACCGGGTGAAGCAGCAGCTGCACTGGAGATCGCAGATTCCTTGAAGTAAGGTAAAATTTTATCTAAGAAACCGAAAGCGTGAAACGTGGCGCGCATCGCGTTTCACGCTTTACTTTGTCTCGCGTTCATCGCATAAAATAGAACATTATATGTCCACAGCTCCTGCCCTGATCACTAAAGGATTAAAAAAAGAATTTGGCAATAAGGTTGCCGTAGCTGATTTGACCCTAGAGGTTGAAAGAGGCGAGGTATTTGGATTCCTGGGGCCGAATGGTGCTGGCAAAACCACCGCGGTAAAAATGCTGTTGGGATTGATCTATCCTACGGCTGGCACTGGAGAGGTGCTTGGCGCACCCCTGGGTGACCATCGCGGGCGCGAGAAAGTGGGATTCTTGCCAGAGCACTTTCGATTCCATGACTGGCTGACAGCCACGGAGTTTCTCACTTTGCACGGCAACCTGTACCATATGCAGGGTGAGCGACTTAGCCAGCGCGTTCCGGAACTTCTCGAACTGGTCGGGTTAGAAGGTCATGCAGAGAAAAAATTGCGTGCTTTCTCAAAAGGCATGCTCCAGCGAGTTGGATTAGCTCAGGCGCTTTTGAACGATCCCGAGCTGGTGTTCCTGGATGAACCAACTTCCGGGTTAGATCCGGTGGGGCGGCGTTTGGTGCGTGATATTATTCGCGACTTGAGCAACAGGGGGACGACGGTATTTCTCAACTCGCATTTGCTGAGCGAAGTGGAGATAACCTGCGATCGGGTGGCTTTTATCCGGCTTGGCGAGGTGTTGGCTACAAGTTCGCTCCAAAATCTGGTGGAAGGCGAATTAACTGTTGAGGTACGAGCCCGCAATCTAAATCCACAGGTGATCGGTGGATTGTCACGTTGGAGTCAAAATGTGCGCGCAGATGGGGATCACCTGTCCCTGACTCTGTCCGGGGAGGCGGATATGCCGCACATCAACCGCTACCTAGTTGAAAATGGAGTTGATGTATTCGCAATTCGACCAAAACAGCTCTCACTCGAAGATTTGTTCATCCAGATCGTTGGCACGGAGGGTGGCCTATGACGACAATTGTCATTGCCAGGCTCACTTTCCGTGAAGCAGGCCGCCGCAAGATTTTGCTGGCTGCATTTGTGCTTGGCTTGATCTACCTGGGGATATATTCGGTAGGCTTTTACTTCGTTAACCAGGAGACGACCAGATCGCAAATGGGTCCAGGATTGTTGGAGCTGAACCAGATTCGGAATTTCCTTTTCATGGCGGGTTTGTATGTGGTCAACTTCCTGACAGTGATGATGGCGGTGCTGACCTCAGTTGATACGCTATCCGGTGAGATCGCTACTGGGACGATCCACACTCTGGTATCCAAGCCTGTACAGCGCTGGGAGATCGTGTTCGGAAAATGGTTGGGTTTTGCCGGTATGTTGACCTTATACCTGCTGCTTATGGCGGGCGGAACGATTGGGTTGGTTTACTTGATCTCAGGTTATATAGCACCTAATGTGCTCAGTGGACTTGGGCTCATGTGGATGAATGCTGTGCTTCTGTTGGGTGTCTCTTTGGCTGGGGGAGCGGTATTGTCGACGCTGGCAAACGGAGTGCTGGTTTTTGGTATGTTTGGCATCGCTTTCATCGGCGGCTGGATCGAGCAGATCGGCTCGTTTATCCAGAACCAAACCGCGGTCAATGTCGGCATCATCTCCAGTTTGCTCATCCCCAGTGAAGCATTGTGGAAGCGGGCTGCTTTTGAGATGCAATCCCCACTAGTAAGCGCGCTCGGATTTTCCCCCTTTACCGCGGCCTCGATGCCAAGTCAGATTATGGTTCTCTATGGCCTTATCTATGGTACTCTGGCTTTGCTGCTGGCGATCAGGCTCTTTGGCAGAAGGGATCTGTAAGCCAAGCTCGCTATGAGTTCCAGTGCAAAAGGCATTGTCTGTAGAGTAATTACAGCAGCCAGCTTGATTTACCTGGTAATCCTGTTCACCTGGCTTGGTTTTCATATATTTACGGGGGATCGATTTGTTATCATCGCGCTGATTGGTTTTTTGGCTGTTTACCTTTTCTTTCCCCTGCTATTCGTTTTGCTTGCAGCTATCGCCTGTAAGAACCGCTGGTTAGGGGTCGGTTTCCTGGTTGGGGCGCTGGCATTCACCTGGTTGTGGGGGGCTCAGTTTATCCCACGCAATCCAAGAAATCCTGGCGATCAACCAACCCTCACAGTCATGACCTATAACGTCCTGGCTTGGCACAACCATATTGAGCCCATATTGGATACCATCCAGGCTGAAAACCCGGACATTGTATTCCTGCAGGAGTTGAACACTGACCTGGCTAAAGTTCTAGAACAAGACCTGATCCAGACTTATCCATACCAAGAGTTAGTACCGGTGGATAATCCGACCGGAATCGGTGTGATCAGCAAGTATCCTATCCGATCAACTGGTGAGGATCTCCCCCATCGTTGGTACGGAGGACCTCAGGTCTTGCAGCTGGAGTGGAATGACGAGCTGATCTTGATTGTAAATTTCCACATGATTTCCACAACTGGTGTTTTCCCTCTTGACCAGGCGGAAAGAAGCTTCCGCTTGCGCGAGCAGCAGGCAGGCCTGCTTGTAGATTTGGCTCGCCGGTCGGATTCGGTGATTATGACTGGTGATGCCAACACGTCACCCACAAGCGAAGCCTACCAGATTATCACCAGCGAACTCACAGATGCCTTTCGTCAGGCTGGCTTCGGGCTTGGACATACTTTTCCAGGCAGCGATATCCCTGAAAGTGATCGCCCTCATATTGGTGATTGGTATGTTCCCCGCTGGTTATCGCGCATAGATTATGTTTTTTATTCGAATGACTGGGCTGCAATTTCTGCCCGCACAGCAAAAATCGATGGCGTATCCGACCACCGTGGGGTGGTTGCAGAGTTAATCCAAAATAAATGAAACTAGGTTAATCTCCCGGCAAGGCTGCTTGGATATATTTCTCCTTGAGACCTTTGGACTTTCAACAAGTTCTGGAAGGCAGTTCAAGTCCCAATCACAATAAGGAACGCTACGTAAATACGCACTGACTCCTGAATCGGCGATTAATTGGACAGGGGGTATATAGAAAATATGATTTTATTTTTCACGTAGCATTAATCTATTAGGGATATAATAGATAGTATTCAGGTTATTATGTCTACTCTCAATCGAATAATTGATGATCACAGTAATGCCTTTCCAGGATTGGTAAAACGTTGGTTCGGCATGGTTATCCTAATCGGCATTTTCTTGGGATTAGTTTATCTTTGGCTGCAAATCTGGTGGACTCCACAATATGCCAATCGCTGGCTTGGGTTGGCAGCGTTTTTCTCAGGTGTAGTTCTGGCAATTGTCTGGCGCGGCTTGAGCTACAATTATCGATCAGGTGAGCGAAAAATATTGCCCAGCATGGGGATAGGCAATCAATTGACCATTCTGCGTGGGATCATGATCGCATTCCTGGCTGGTTTTCTTTTCTCCCCTTGGCCGTCAGGCTGGTTGGCCTGGTTACCCGGCATCATCTATATCCTGGCGGCACTGCTCGATCTTTTTGATGGCTACCTGGCCAGGCGGACCAATCAGGTCACCAGGTTGGGAGAAATCTTAGATATGAATCTGGATGGATTAGGAGTTTTGATCGCCTGCCTGTTGATCGTGCAATATGGTCAGGTGCCGTTCTGGTTCTTGCTGGTTGGTCTGGCGCGTTACATGTTTATTACTGGTGAATGGGCTTTAGATAAGTTGGGCAAACCTGTTTTTGAGTTAACGACAAATCCAGCCCGGCGTCCCCTTGCCGGAGCCCAGATGGGTTTCATCGCTGTGGTGTTGCTGCCCATTTTTTCACCTCCTGGCACCTATCTGGTTGCCGGATTGTTTGCTGCACCCTTCCTAGTGGGCTTTACCTTCGATTGGCTCACCGTCAGCGGTGTTCTTAGAATAAACACTCGCCCGCAGTTTGAAACAAGCCTGAATGTGGGGACAGGACTTGATGGGGGCAACACTTGGCGCAAGGCGATGCGAGACCTGGTAGCTAGATGGCTGCCTCTCGTCTCTCGTACAGCAGTTGTGGTGCTCTTAACTGTCTGGCTGCTCAAAAATATCCCTGGGGTGATCGATCAATGGGGGAGCTGGTCAAGCGACCTGTCATCTATGGTTGCACATCCCGGGTTCTGGTTAGGCTTGATGCTGCTTCTGACTGTAATTGGTCTGGTATTTCTGGTCTTAGGAGCTGCCGGTCGACTGGCTGCCCTGCTTATATTATTTGGGATTGGCATCTTTCAAAATTATGCCAATCTTGGTTGGATGGAGATAATGTTGCTGGTTGGCGCAACTGTTTTGATGTATCTGGGGACTGGTCCCTATTCCCTCTGGGCTCTGGAGGAAAGGATCATCGCCAAGCGAATCGGTGAAGAATGATTGAAATGGGCAGTGGTGCAGTAAAAAGGTCACGCCAGGCGGTCAGCTTCCCTCACATGCCGAATGGGTTCAGTAAATTCCTAAGGATCATTCTTTGGCTGATCGTCCCCCTTGTGATGTGGTGGGCATTCAAAGATGTCTCGATCAGCGAGATCGGAATGGTTTTCCAGCAAGTGAGTATCAAGGGGATTCTGATCCTTATTGGCTTAAACGCGATCATATTCTTGCTGTTCAGCAGCCGCTGGTGGTTGATCTTATCTGCTCAAGGATATCGTCGTTCCTATTTTGCGCTCACAGGCTACAGGTTGGCATCCTTTGGGGTGACATACTTTACCCCTGGACCGCAATTCGGCGGTGAGCCGTTGCAGGTTTATCTGCTCAAGCAGCGGGAAAACCTGCCTACTGAGGTTGCTGCTGCCAGCGTAGCTTTAGATAAGCTGCTCGAATTATTAGCGAATTTCTCTTTCCTGCTGATGGGAGTGATAGTAGTCTTTTTCAGTGATGTTCTAAGCAGCAGTACGCGGGCTGAGCTTCTTATTTTGCCGGCAAGTTTACTGGTTTTTCCACTCAGCTACCTGGTCGCACTTTGGTATGATCACCGTCCAATTTCCTGGATATCGGGGAATCTTTCCGCTCATTTCCCAAGGTCGCCTCGCCTAAAGTTGGCTAAACAAGCCATCATTGCTACAGAACATCAGATCGCCCGGTTCTGCAAACAAAATCCATTTGCCTTGCTTGCTGCAGCAATGCTCTCGATATTTATCTGGGTGCTGATGGTGTATGAATTCAGTTTAATGCTGCAGTTTCTGGGCGTCCG
>JBEQLH010000167.1:4726-7051 GCA_040326075.1 Anaerolineales bacterium | reverse complement strand
CTGGCGAGCGAATGGCTGGATTTCCGGTCGAGCGACTCGATTTCCGCACCCAGGACTCTGATGGATTCATGCTCGGTCTTGAGCGCAATGGTCCAAAAGCGATTCGCGAGTTCAATACTGCTTTTTGAGTAATTGGATATAAAGGCTCCGAGAAATACTATTCAAAGAAGGTCCGCAATCTGATTGCATGTCAGCACCCAAACCTCCCGCAGAATAAGGACGGGAGGTTTGTTTACGGGTGAACGCTTCTGAATATTTTATGGAAGATATGAGTGGATGGAGAGAATACTCATCGTCTTTACTCAAGTATCCTTCGACTACGCTCAGGAAACTATCCGATTAAGCTTATTCTGCTCAGGTTGCCAGTTGGATTATATGAACTATGATCATGAATTTTCCTTGATGGCATACACTGTTTTCTAGATGGTTATTCCATAAAATTCTGAGCGCATTCTTATGTAAGAAACACGATCCCACTCCCATCAAAGTTATAGACAGATTTAAATTCTTCGGTTTATCCGTTAATGACCAGGAGGTTAATGTGAATATTGCGAATATCCTCAAACCAAACAAGAAATGGTTGATCGCTTCCGTGCTGCTGATCACCGCGTGTGCCGGGGCAGCATCTGTTGAAATTGCGACCCAACCAGGAGATGAGCGCGTGGAAGAAATTACACAAAAACCAACCGATGTCCAAACCAGCTCTCCGGAAAACACGCTGGTGCCAATCCCAACCGAAACTCAGACCCAAGCTGTGGTCCCGAAGGTACTGCCCGATCTTCTACCGGACGAACAACCACCATCCGGTGCAGAACGGCAGTTCAGCACAGATTTCAGCAAGCATACCGTACCTTACGTCGAAATCCTCTCTGGTGGTCCACCAAAGGATGGCATACCTGCTATCGAGGATCCAAAATTTACCAGCGTAGCTGAAGCTGATCAATTTCTAGAAGATCTTGAACCGGTGGTCTTTTTCCAGATCGGGGACGATGTACGTGCATACCCCTTACAGATTTTAACCTGGCATGAGATCGTCAATGATGTCGTGGATGGCAAGCCAGTCACGGTGACCTTCTGCCCATTGTGCAACACCGCCATCGCATTTGACGGCACGTTTGAAGGACAGGTATTAGACTTTGGCACCACCGGTCGTCTGCGATTCAGCAACCTGATCATGTATGATCGCCAGACAGAAACCTGGTGGCAGCAAGCGACCGGTGAAGGGATCGCTGGTGAGTTTACCGGAAAACAGCTGACCTTCTTGCCGGCTTCGATCATTGGCTGGGGAGAATTCAAAGAGAGCTTCCCCGAGGGGCAGGTACTATCTCGAGACACAGGTTTCCCACGAGATTATGGGCGAAATCCATATGCTGGTTATGACAATATCAACAACTCACCCTTCCTGTTCCGGGGTCCACGAACACCGGGTGTCCTTCCCGCAATGGCACGCGTGCTGACAGTCGAATTGAATGAAGAGGCAGTTGCCTATCCTTACGATGTTTTACAGGAACAGGGCGCCATCAACGACACTGTATCTGGGAATGAGATCGTGATATTGTGGCAGCCGGGAACCGCTTCTGCGCTGGATGCCAGCCGGATCGCCGATGGGGAGGATGTAGGAGCTGGAGCATCATTCTTCCGCGAGGTCGATGGACAAGACTTAACTTTCTCCTATGACGGCGAGAAAATATTTGACGATCAGACGGGCAGCGAATGGGATGTGTTTGGTCAGGCGGTCAGTGGTGAGTTAGCCGGATCACAGCTTGAGCCAGTTGTCTCAGTGAACCACTTCTGGTTCTCATGGGCAGCCTTCCGACCCGAGACGCGCATCTACGAGAGTTAAACATCGGCGGGCTGAATTTCCGCCGTCGCTGGATCTACTGCGAGAGCGCAGTGAGTGTGTGACCTCACTGCGCTCTTTGATTAATTAGCCCAGTTCGACCAGCACATTGACTTTTAATTCCGGGAGTCCTGCCTGGGCAGCGGCTGCACCGAGGGATTCAAATGGTTTCGTTAGGTGAGGATTCTTGACCTGGGAGCGCTCAATAAAGCGGGGGAAATTTACTCAAGTATCCCGCCTCGATTGGAACTGGGACCTGGCATTATCTGGTAATGGGGGAATTCATTCATTTAATGGACACCTTCATTGAATAAATGCAAATATATTGATTTTCGACAAATATTTTAGTGACAAATGTCAATGTGAACCTAATCACGATCTGATTACAATATATTCAGGTTTTTGAATATGAATACCAAATCCTCTCACGAACAAATATCGACTCTACTGCGCGCCATCAGCCAACCAGCAAGAATTGAGATTCT
>JBEQLH010000167.1:0-4626 GCA_040326075.1 Anaerolineales bacterium | reverse complement strand
TTCCTGCTGCTGGTGGCGGTGCTGATCGTGGGCACCCTGCAAATCAGCCTGCTGACCACCACCTGGATGACGCTGCACCTGCCAGTTGAGCTGCCTAGTGGATTGATGGCTACACTGGATAACCTGCAGCTTACACCCCAGGGCGCGCTGTTGATCATATTGCTGGTGCTGACCGGACCGGTGGCTTACCTGGGTCTGGAGGATGTGTTGGAGCGCTTCAACCGCTGGACTTATGCAGCCATCGGCCTGGTAGGCCTGACGTTACTGCTGGCGGCACCTTCCGTGAATGAAGGCAGCCTGGTGATAGGTTTCACCGGGCGCTTTATTGGCGAAGTGATTCTGCTGGTCGCGATTGGTGGGGTAGCAGTATACAGCTTCACCCAGGACGAGCTGGCCGGATGGTTATGGGAGACGTGGAAGTTCGTCAAGCAAATCTTCCCCCTGCTGGTGCTGGGCGTTTTCCTGGCAGGGGTGTTTAAAGCCATCATTCCCGAGTCCTTGATCCAAAATTTGACCGGGCAGAACACCATCTGGGCTAATCTGATTGGCGTGCTGTTTGGGGTGTTCATGTACTTCCCCACGTTGGTGGAGGTGCCCATCGCCCGCATGTTCTTGGATCTGGGCATGCACCGCGGACCACTGCTGGCCTACCTGCTGGCTGATCCGGCATTATCGGTGCAGAGCATCTTGGTCACCGGGAAAATTCTCGGCCGCCGGAAAACGGTCACCTATGTGAGTCTGGTGATCGTCTTCAGCACCCTGGCAGGGTATATCTTTGGTTTAACAATCACACTTATTTAGATGAAATGCCATGAATGAAAAACCAACTACGTGGGCAGAAGTAGATGAATCCGGTCGCTTGGTTCTCCCGGCTGAAGTGACAGCGCAGTATGGATTGAACCATGGTGCTCAGGTACGGATCGACCAGGTAGATAACTACTTTCGCGTGCACCGTCCAGTCACCCATCTGGCAAAGGTGTATGTCGAACCGACCAACAAATGCAACTTGACATGCAGAATGTGTATGCACAGAACCTGGGAGGAACCCCTAGGTGAGATGAGCTGGGAGGTATTCACAAGTATTCTCGATAGCGTAAAGGGATTGCCTGAGATTCCAACGATATTTTTTGGTGGTTTAGGTGAACCATTATCTCATCCCCATATTATCAGAATGATCTCTCAGGTCAAAACCCTTCAGATGAAAACTCAGCAATCCAAAGTTGAACTTATCACCAATGGAACTCTGCTAGGTGAGGATTGCGCACAACAGCTGGTCGAAATCGGATTAGATAGAATATGGATATCTGTCGATGGAGCCACCCCAGAGAGTTATGCTGACATTCGTCTCGGTGCAGCTTTCGAGGAAGTTGTGGATAATATCAAAACACTGAAGCATTTAAGATCCGGCGGGCATTTCCCAAAACCGGAAATCGGCATCGTGTTTGTGGCGATGAAACGTAATATTGCCGATCTGCCGGCAGTGATCAGATTGGGGCGCAAACTAGGAGCGAGACAATTCTTAATTACGAATGTACTGCCTTACTCAGTTGAAACGCAAGGTGAAATGTTATACCAGCGCTCGCTCCGAAATATCACCTACTTGCCTTCGATGTGGTTTCCAAAGCTCAATATGCCAAAGATGCAATTCGACGATAATGTCCGTCAGTCTTTTTATGAAGCACTCAACAGCGGCTGTAACGTTACCTTTGCCGGACACAATTTGGGTGGAACGAACGATGTATGCACCTTCATCGAATCCGGCTCAATCACAGTCGCCTGGGATGGAAATCTAAGCCCATGCCCTCCCCTCTCACACAACCACCTGAGTTATCTCCACAAAACAACACACCTTTCGCGCCGCCAAATCCTGGGAAATATAAAAGAATGCGACTTACTTGATGTCTGGAACAATAGTGAATATGTTGCTTACCGCCAGCGTGTACAACAATATGTATTCGCTCCCTGCAGCTCATGTGGTGGGTGTGACCTTTCGGAAAGCAATGAAGCAGATTGCTACGGGAATACCTTCCCAGCGTGTGGTAGCTGCTTATGGGCACAGGGCGTCATCCAGTGCCCGTGAAAATTTATCCTAAATTGAGAGGTTAATATGCTGACGATAAAAATCCTTGGTCCCGGATGCGCTAACTGCAGCAAATTGGAGCTGATCACCCAGAAGGCAGTATCCGAAATGGGCTTCCAGGCCGATATATCTAAAATCACCGATTATGGTGAGATCATGACTTACCCGATCATCTCCACACCAGGGCTGGTGATCAATGGAGAAGTCGTCTGCTCCGGGCGCGTTCCAACATCTGCAGAAGTGACTACCTGGTTGGTAGACGCACAGGCAGAATAGACCTGAGAAATCAAAAGGAGCCTGACTAACATGGCTGAAACATCTGCAACCCGGTCGTCACAACCTCCTGGCATCACCCGGCGGTTGTCCACCTTGGACCGCTACCTGACCCTGTGGATCTTCCTGGCCATGGCGGTGGGCATTGCCATCGGTTACTTCCTGCCCACTGCCGTTGAGCGGTTCAACCACGGCGTCTCGGTAGGCACGACCAACATCCCCATCGCTATTGGTTTGATCCTGATGATGTACCCTCCTCTGGCAAAGGTGCATTACGAAGAATTGGGTGATGTCTTCCGCAACTGGAGAGTGCTAGGACTCTCACTTTTCCTGAACTGGATCGTCGGTCCGCTGTTGATGTTCGCCCTGGCAGTGATCTTCCTGCCCAGCTACCCTGAATACATGGCCGGGTTGATCATGATCGGGCTGGCACGCTGCATCGCCATGGTGATCGTGTGGAATGACTTAGCCAAAGGTGATTCTGAATATGCAGCCGGTCTGGTGGCCTTTAACAGCATCTTCCAGGTGTTTTTCTACAGCGTTTTCGCCTGGGTTTTCATCACCAAACTCCCCCCGCTGCTCGGTCTGCAGGGTAGTGTAGTGAATATCACCATTGGCAATATTGCCCAGAGCGTTTTCATCTACCTCGGCATCCCGATGATCGCGGGCTTTTTGACCCGTGTGATCTTGATTCGAAAGAAGGGCAAGGAGTGGTACGAAACCGAATTCGTGCCGCGCATCAGTCCGTTGACCTTGATCGCGCTGCTGTTCACCATCGTGGTCATGTTCAGCCTGAAAGGCAACTTGATCGTTCAAATCCCCCTGGATGTGATCCGGATTGCCATCCCGCTCCTAATTTACTTCGTGGTCATGTTCCTGGTCAGCTTTTGGATGGGACACAAAATTGGCGCAGATTACCCAATAACCACAAGTGTAGCCTTCACCGCAGCCAGCAACAACTTTGAGCTGGCCATCGCCGTATCAGTGGCGGTCTTCGGTATTGGCTCCGGTGTAGCCTTTGCAGCTGTGATCGGCCCCTTGATTGAAGTCCCGGTGATGATTGGGCTGGTGAGCGTGGCATTCGCCTTGCGCAAGCGTTATTTTAAGGCACCCGTCCAGGTTGGAACAGATTAATATTGATAAAATCAACGAATGATAGAGGTGTATTTTATGGGTATTAAGAAAAAATCTCTCATCATCCTTCTCCTATTGCTGATTGCTCCCTGGTTTCGGATATCCTCCGCTTCCGCCCAAACTACAGGGCAGCCTCAGGTACGGGCGATCATGTTTTGGTTGAGCACCTGCGGTAATTGCGAATATGTAATCAATGAAGTATTGCCCCCCTTGCAAGATCAGTATGGCGATCAATTGGAAATCTTGCTGATTGAGCTGGTCACCCAGGAAGACGTGGATCGCCTGTACGAGACGGCAGCCATCGTGGGTATTGCTAAAGAAAATGTCGGTGTACCGTTCATGCTTATTGGTGAAAACGTACTGAGTGGTTCAGATCAGATTCCCAGTGAGCTACCGGGTCTGATCCAGATGCACCTGGCTGAGGGAGGACTCGAATACCCGGATTATCCCTCCCTGGCAGCATATCTCCCCGAATCTATCAATTCAGATGAGCTGAGCCAGCCGAACGAAGAAAATGAGGGAACATCCCAGAATGCTTCCACTGATGCGGAGGGTAAGGCCCTGGATGCTCATCCAGCGGAAGGACCAGAGAGTTCTGGAGCAAATGGATTCACCCTCGCGGGTGTGATTTTAGTCGCCATGGTGCTCGGGATAGTTTATGTGATTTACGCATTAATAAAAGGTAGCGATGGCACTGAGGACCAGCGTTCCAAATGGATCGGTCTGTTAATTCCGCTGCTCACCCTGGCAGGTATTGGCGTGTCAGGTTACCTGACATATGTCGAAACCCAGGCTGTGGAAGCGATTTGCGGTCCAGTTGGTGACTGCAACGCGGTTCAGAACAGCTCTTATGCTCGTTTGTTCGGGGTGCTGCCAATTGGCATCTTGGGACTGATCGGTTTCGCCATGATCCTCATTGCTTGGCTTGTACAATGGCTGCGCGACGACAAATTAGGCAGCTTTGCCTCCCTGGCCATGCTGGGTATGGCGCTGTTCGGTACAATCTTCTCGATCTATCTTACATATCTTGAGATCTGGGTGATCGAGGCAGTCTGTATCTGGTGCCTGAGCTCGGCGGTTTTGATCACAACTTTGTTGTTGTTGAGTGTCCGACCAGCAAGCAGGGCACTCGATTCACT
>JBEQLH010000352.1:0-2423 GCA_040326075.1 Anaerolineales bacterium | reverse complement strand
CCAATGACCCTGTAAATTGGACCAGATCTTCTAAGCCGTACTCTTTCACCTGCATCATTATTCTACTCATATAAGGTTGATTCATTTCAAAGTTACCAACAACAGTAAGGCACCATAGATGATCGGGAATGTGTGCTAGGGCTTTCAGTAAGGTGTGTAAACCTTTGCGGGGGATGACGTTACCCAAAAATAACAATTGCAAAGCTCTATTTTGCTTAGCTTTTATTACGATCTGCTCCTGGCTGAGGTCAGGTCGCAGGCGATCACCAGCCGGGAAAGAGACCACACTTGGCTTGCTCTCACCAACCAAGCTCTGCACGACCAGACGGGTGGTATCGCTGTTGAAGACAAAACCATCTACACTGCGCAAATAGCGATTTTCCACCCAGCGATAAAGGTAATTTTGCCAAGCCGGACGAGATTCACTACTTCGCAAGTGATGAATGATGGAGACCAATGGGTATTGAACCTGGCTACGCAGACCATAGTTAAGATAGAACAGGGAGGGATGGTTGAGCTCATCTTGCAGCAGTATGTCTAAAGGCAAGTTGGCTAATCTACGTTTTAAGGCTCCAGAGAAGTTATCCGGCAAGTGGCGCAGGTAACTCCGAGAGGGAAGTGAGATAACCTCCACATGGTCGCCCGCGGATCTCAAATGATTCACCAGTTGGCGATCATAAAGATAACCCCCTGAGAGAATCTCGAGGGAACCGTAGATCAATAGTCCAATCTTCACGGCTTGCGTTCCATTATATCTCTGTTGGTTACAAATCCTACCTCTCTAAGCGGAAAGATGCCCAGGCGATCTCATTTTCCCAAAGTTTTACTGTGATGGCTGACAAATTCGGCGCCAGGATTTCGGCCGATAGCTTTTGGCAGAGAATTCGAGCAAAATTCTCGATACTTGGGTTCAATCCCTCGAATTCTGGAAATTCATTCAATGTCCGGTCACGGTAGCTGACAACCAGGTCTTCTAGATGATTCTCGATATCCACGATATCCACCAGGTAACCATGCGGATCAAGCATCCCACCCTGCATCTGCACTTCAATTTGATAATGATGTGTATGCAGTTCGTTTTCCGGACCCCAATCCCCTCCGATCAGGAAATGTTGGGCATCGAAATCTCTTTTTACAGCAACAATGTACATAATATAAATCTCCTTGGCGGAGGATAATTCGACCACTTGATTATACTAATGTCGAAGGATGATTTTCAGATGCACTTCATCTTCTATTCCGGTGTGGGTTAGTAAGTGAAGACGACCTGGATCGTTTCCCCCGGATTCTCCGCTAACAACTGGTAGGCTTCAACTGCACCCTGGATGGGGAAGGTATGGGTGATTAAATGGGAGGGCTTTCCGATCTGTAACATTTCCCATGCCACTTGAAATCGACGGGATTTATCCCACCTAGCGGTGTACTTAGGGTTAATGCTACTCACCTGACTGCTGATCAAATTCATTCGGCTGCGATGAAACCATCCACCGAGATCGACTTCGGCGCGTTTCTTGCCGTACCAAGAGCCGACTACTACGCGACCGTTAAATCCGCACATAGAGATTGCCTGATTTAACGCTCCTGGATCACCAGTCAGTTCAAATACCAGGTCAGCCCCTCGATGTCCCCCTTCGAGGGGTGGTTCTGGGAGAATAGTTTCTAGAGCCTGTGCATCATTGGGATCCAAGGATACTAATGCACCGCAACGCAAGGAAGCTTGACGGCGCAGGGAGTAGCGGTCCAGGGTGACCAGTGACGCCAGAGGGTGTTGGGATAATAAAGCTGTCGTCAGCAGGCCCACGAGCCCTTGCCCCAAAACAACAACTTGTTCCCCAATGGTTGGCGCACCATCCATAATGAAATTAACCGCGGTTTCCATGTTGGGTAAGAAAACAGCGTCTTCCACTGACAGCCCATCAGGGATGACCTGTAGGGAAATCAGATCAGCAACAAAATGACTCATATGTGGTTGGAAGGCAAAGACCCGTCTCCCCATCCATTCTGGGCTAACCCCGTGGCCCAGATCGATAACCTCCCCAACTGCGGAGTAGCCATATTTCAAGGGGTATTCGACAGCACCTGTTAATGCATCGATATTATCATCCAAGACCAGATCGTTGGGGAACAGCCCACGATAGAGCAGCGTTTCGGTTCCCGAGCTGATAGCTGTCAGCAGGGTACGCACTGTCACTTGCCCTGGTCCCGGTGTTTGCAGAGGCTCCTCCCGGACTGAGACCTGGCCTGGTGCTGTGAAGAACAAGCTCTTCCTATTCAATTTTCCTCCTTTTATTGTCCCGGGTCGCGGGCCACTGCGGTCGGCCCCAGACGATCAGATCATCGCCAAGTTTACCTGCGGTCAATTCTCCCAGCTTTGGGAAATCGCTCGAACTTGGCACTGGATCATTTTCATTCAATATTTGCAC
>JBEQLH010000025.1:0-20755 GCA_040326075.1 Anaerolineales bacterium | reverse complement strand
ATCATGGATATTGTGGTCAATGCCCTCGATGACCACATCTGGCCTTCCCAATGCCTCCATCCAGCGGGGGAAGACTTTCATGATCGAGGATTTACTGGTAGTAACACCGACAAAATAGAATGTTGGCCGGCTTTTGGTGATTATTGGATATGAATTGCTGTTCGCCATATTTCTTTCTCCATCAACGATGACTTCTTGATTCTTCCGTCAAACTTCACTCAGTAGAACAGCGTGCTAGCTCTACTGCCGCTAAAAATTCCTCTGCATGGATAGTGATATCTGTGAAATGTTTCTCGCAGCGCGTCCAAGGACTTAATTTTTTTGACTCAATCTCCGGTCATCTTCGATTAAACTACCCGGTGTTGGGGCTCATCACCCATTAAAACTGCCAAACAGTCGTTCAATGCCCCCCAACCCATGGCGTTGGTGGCACCATCAGTGTGGGAACCCATGTGTGGGGTTGCCAGCACCTGGGGTAATCCCAGGAGCGGGTTATCCGCCTCAGGGGGCTGCTTCGAAAAAACGTCCAGCGCGGCCCCACGCAATTTACCAGACTGGATTGCTATGTACAACGCCTTTTCATTGATCAGTTCGCCTCGCGCGGTGTTAATCAGAAACGAACCTGGCTTCATTTTCTCCAGGAAAGAAGCATCCACCATCGCGCGGGTCTGCTCGGTCACCGGACAGTGCAGCGAAAGTAAATCTGAGTTGTGGATCACCTCTTCCAGTGAGGACAGCTCCACACCCAACGCAGCAGCCTTTCCTTCATCAGCAGCCGGATCGAAAGTCATCAAACGACAGCCAAAGCCTGTCAGTCGTTGGGCGACAAGCTGCCCGATGGCGCCAAAACCCACAAGACCGATTATCTTGCCTTCCAAGGATATCCCTCGCATGCGCGACCACTCGCCAGTTTTGGTTGCCTGTGCCGCGGCAGGGATATTACGCAGCAGAGAGATCATCATTCCTACGGTCAGTTCGGCGACCGATCCAGAATTGGCTCCCGGGGTATTCGTAACGATAATACCTTTCTCTTTGGCTGCTTCCAGGTCAACTGCATCAACTCCCACACCGTATCGCGCAATGACTCGCAAGCGATCTGCGGCTGCCAGCGCAGCGCGGTCGATGCTATCCAACCCGGCGATATACCCATCCACACCGGGGACCATCTCCCCAAGCTGCTTGGAGCTTAACGGTTTTCCGCTGGTGTTGTACACTACCTCCCCAACCTCGGCTTCCAACTTATCGCGCAGCGTAGGGTCATTCACTCCATAGGAGGTAGGTGTCACCAGGACTTTGCAATCTTTAAGCGGTTTCACCATCAGCGATCCTCTGGCGGCAGCCAGCGCGGGTTGTCAATCACCGCGACTTGCCCGCTGCGCTCGACCACCAGCTTCCGGAAACCCTGCTTTTCAATTGAGCCGTAATCGTGTCCTGCATTCCCTGGATAGACGAAAAAAGTGACCAGGTCTTCATCACCACTGGTGTTCACCGAACGGTGAGCCCAGCGTGGGGGGACATAAAGTACCTTGTCAGGCTCTAAATCTTCGACCGCCCAATCCCCTCCTTGCGTCTCCATCACCATGACACCTTCACCTCTCAAGCAGTAATACACCTCGGCTGTATCCAATACGGAGTGGAAGTGTCCTTTGGTCATGAAATATTCTTCTCCCACTTTGCCGGGATGCACAATAGAAATGCCCTGCAGCAGCTCGCCAGCCACTTCTGGTCGTTTGATTTCATAGACCTCATATAGCAGTCTGTCTTCTTCAACCAGCATTGCCTCATATGCCTGCTGATCTAAATATTGGTTTTGCATCGCAGACAGTCTGCGTACAATATGATTATCATTTGGGTTTAAACTTATTTCTTCTGCCTGTAAGATGTCAAAGGTGAATGGTCGTTTTATTTCTTCTGGCATTATCTCTCCTTACGGTTCCAAGACCACCTTGAGCGCCTTACCGCTCCCAGCTACAGAAAATGCTTCAATCGCTTCACCAAGCGGAAAACGCGCCTCAATTAATCTGGACAAGTCGATGCGACCGGAATTTACAATCATCGCTGCCCGGTGGCAGTTTTGTGTGCTGCTGGCGGTTGTTCCAGTGACGATTAACTCCTTATAATGCACCAGGTTGGAGTTCATTTGTATGGTTGGACTATCTTTGGGTAATCCCCCAAAGAAATTAATTCTCCCGCTGATTGCAGCTAACTCCACCGCCATGGTCTGGGCGCTTTTTGCGGGTGCTGCCACGATAATCACATCGACTCCCGCTCCGTTAGTTAGCTCTTGAATAACTACTGAGAGTTCCTCCTCAGCAGGATTGACCACCCTGTCAGCACCAAATTCACTGGCTTGTGCAGCCCGTTCTGGGATGAGTTCACTGACGATTACAATCCCTGCACCGTGCAGCTTTGCCAGCATGGCATGCATGATGCCAATTGGGCCAGCCCCCACCACCAGAACGGATTCTCCGGGTCGGATTTGCACAGCATCCTGGCCGCGCAGCACACATGCGAAAGGCTCAATCAGAGCCGCAGCGGCGGGATCTACCTTCTTGCTGATTGGGATCAGGTTGCCTTGCAGAATCGCTGCTGATGGAATTCGCATATACTCGGCAAACGAACCATCAAAAGTGATCCCCGGGGCATCGTAGAACGCGCACAGGTTGTTGTTTCCCGAAATGCACTGTCGGCAGTGACCACAGCCCATATTGGGGGCCATGAAGACTCGCTGACCGACATCCAGCCCCTTTACGTCTGCACCCACCTCGACAATGTCACCGACCACTTCATGACCCGGGATGCGTATCGTTCCAGGGGGGTATTTGCGGTGTGCTCCATGCAAGATACGCAGGTCAGTTCCGCATATACCTGTGCTGAGCACCTTCAACAAGGCTTCACCAGGACCGATATCAGGTACTGGTCGTTTTTCTACTCGCAGGTCATTTGGTCCGTAATAAACCACCGCCAGCATCTTGTTGCTCACGAACCTGTCCCTTTAATTACCTCATCGAGATAAACAGGACGTTCTTCCAAAAACGATTTCGTTCCGGCAAGAACCCCGGCGACTGCCCAGCGACCATCATCTCCGCCCACTTTTGGCTGGGTCTCCGTTTGGATGCAGTTAATAAAGTGTTCCATCTCCCGGATATACGCCCATTCAAAACGCTTTGGCCAGGTGCGGAATATCGGGGTGACTAATCCTTGATCACGGTTGATGGCAACTGTAACCGCCTGTCCTTTCAGCTCACCAATTTGCATGATCCCTTTTTCGCCAACGATTTCAACCCGGGCGTCATAACCATAGTCACATGGACATACAGCAGAAATGCTCCCTAAGCCCCCATTCTCGAATTTGATGTTGACCAGCGAATTATCGTAGTAGTTTTCAGATTCCACACCCCGAGCCTTTCCTTTAAAGTTTGCCACTTCTACATACACCCGGCGGTAATTTGAACCCATCAACCAGCGGACGCAATCCCAATCGTGGCTGTTAACTTCAGCAAGATTTCCGTTTGAGGTGCTTAAATCGCGTGCCCAAGCCGGGGGTAAACCAGGTCCGTGGGTGAGCGATTTGATCATCATTGGTTGGCCAATTTCACCAGCTTCGATTCTTTCAGCTGCACTGATAAACTCTGGATCAAAACGCCTCATGAAGGCCAGTTGTAGGAACACATTTCCGTGAGCGGCTTCTGCAATGATCTCGTCACACTCTTTCAGGTTGAGTGCCATTGGTTTTTCGAGCAGGATATGCTTCCCCGCTTTCGCAGCTGTTATGGCTAAATCAGCATGAGTAAAAGTCGGTGTTGTTATGACGACAGCTTCGAATTCAGCCTCATCGAGTGCATCTTCCAGGGATAGATACCGATTTTTAATATCAAATTGATCTGCAAGGTGATTTAATACATTTTCATTGTTATCGACTACTGCTACCAGCTTGCCTTCAGGCACGTGGTGGACAAGAGAATTTGAATGGACATTAGCCACCCGCCCAGCACCAACCAGGCATACCCGAATTGGGATACCCATATTCGCTCCTCACTATATTTTCATTGATGGATATAAAATTACTTGGTGGTATTCCGTAGAGAACATCGATTGTCCAATTAACTATCCGGAATCGATTTTCCTGGTCCGCGATCAAATGTAATCCTGTTATTACAGGATTATAATTTACTCCATCTTCTTCGTCAAGTAAGGATGGAAAATTGATTGTTGTTCTACGAAATTTACTTTACTTCCGGCTCAATTCGTTTCGTTGCCAGCACAATAATGTACTGAAGTACGCATTGATTGACCAAAATCTCAACTTTCTAAAATAGATCACCGCTTATGATTCTTTATCTGTTAGAATGATGTTTTGCTCTTTAATTATCTACAGCTGATCAATGCAAAAGGGAGATCTTAGTGAATAATCAACAGATTGTCAGGTGTGGGGAGTTACTGGTTCAATATAAACTTCTACTTCTCGGAATCGAATCTTCTCCACTGTATACTGGATCAGGTATTGATCTTGTTGCATATTCATCGAGAAACCGGAAAGCATTCACAGTTCAAGTAAAAACAAACGAGTCTCCCAAACCGAGCGGTGATAAGGGAGAACTTTCACTGAGCTGGTGGATTCCTGAGGATTGTCCTACAGATTTGTTGGCCTTCGTAGATCTATCGTCTAATTCGGTTTGGTTATTTTCTATGGGTGAAATAACGAAATATTCACAGCAGCAGTATCGCGGCCGCCATCATTTCTATTTCTATGTTGATCCAACTGCAAAAACAAAGGCAGGTCAATTTACTCATAAACTAGATTTCATTCAATTTATTATTGAGAGGCGAGCACTCGTTTTCTTTTAATTGTTCTCTTTAGCATTTTCCAATTTAATAATCAAGCCAAAATCCAGAAATATGGGTTTTGGTTATTGTGATCAATATTTACATTAATATTCCTGAAATTTGAACGGCACATCTTCACCGATACAGCAGCGATTCCCCCTTAGCCTGTTCCAGTAAACGCGACCCTGATCATGTCTAGTTACGCGTTCTGGAAGAAGAAATATTCTATTACTCCGTTCCTTCACCAGCTGCGTCCAGCTCAATGGGAGGCAGCTCATCAAGTGAGTCGATACCGAATTGCTGCAGAAAATCAGGAGTCGTGCAATATAGAATAGGACGCCCAGGACCTTCAGCCCTGCCAATGTCCTGGATTAGCCCTTTATGTAATAAGCTCTTCATCACTCCATCGCTGTTGACTCCCCGGATACTATCCACCTGGGGTCGGGTGACCGGTTGTTGGTATGCAACAATTGCCAGAGATTCAAGGGCTGCTCGGCTTAGATGACTGGTGATTTCAAGGCCCAAAAATCGTTCAACCTTGTCGGTCATTTCTGGTGAAGTGGTGAGCTGAATCCGGCCAGCATGCCTTTGGATGCGCAACCCCCGATCCTGGTAATCAACTGCTAATAGATCTAAACCCTTTTCCACCTCAGATACGGAGATTTCTAATACAGAGGCTAATTGGGCAGGTGTCACCGCATCTGGTGCGATGAAAAGCAATGCTTCTAAACTAGCTTTCAATTCCCTTATGTGTTCGGTGGGATCGATGTCGGACATGCTATAATCAGTCCTTGAGTAAATTTAAATTCCATCAGTAATGAGAAATACCAACCAATGAAAAGATACAAACTTCTACCCCTAATTATATTCCTTTTAATGCTAAGTTCACTAGCTTGTTCACTGAATTTTTGGAGGACAGCAACTCCTGAAGCTGTGATTCCTGTAACTACTGAGGCGGTTGAAAGATTAGAGGAAACCGCGCAAGGGGCTTTCCAGGAAGCTCAAACAAGCGGAGAGATCAACCTTGTTATCACTGAAGCCCAGCTGTCATCAATCTTAGCCTTTGAACTTGAAGAACGTGCTGGCGAGATGATCAATAATCTCCAGGTATTTTTACGAGATGAACAAATCCATATGACTGGGGATGTTAATACCGACGGGATATCAGCGCAAGTGAAGGCAACTGTTGCAGTGGAGGTTGATTCTGCAGGTCGACCGATCTTGAATGTAGTCTCTGCAAATATTGGACCTTTCCCAGTTCCTGGCGATCTTATCTCTGAAGTTGAAGTGACGATAAATAAGGCTTTCCAGGATCAAATCAAATCAATGGCGCCCGATATGTATGTTGAAAGAATCATAATTGATGACGGGAAAATGACGATCACAGGTCGCACGAAATAGTATACTGGGATGGGATATAGTTTCCCTGGTGCATGGCGGATCTTGATTTTCTTTGGGATAAGCACTATTCTTCTTGCAGGATGTGCTGCCCCCCAAGTCACCGAGGGACTTATCACGGTTGAAATTATTGCCGATGGTGAGAACTCCACAATACAAATACCGGCTGGAAGTACGGTTGATAATGCCCTGAGAGCGGGGGGAATCATCCTTGGATCATTGGATAGAACGATTCCTCCCCTTTATACGGTTTTAGGTGAGGGATCTCAAATTCAAGTTGTGCGAATAGAAGAAGAATTCATCGTCGAGCAGGAAGTGATCCCCTTTGAAAGCCAGGTTGTGCGCAACGAATCTCTTTCAGAAGGGCAGGAATATTGGCTCCAACTTGGAGAAAATGGTCTGCGTGAGATCACCATCCGCAGACTGTTCGAAGATGGTGAAGAGGTCTCAAGCAACCCGGTTAAGTCAATCATTGTGGAAGAACCTATCCCTCAAATAAGAATGGTGGGCGTGCAGAAGTCCTTTGTTCATTTCGAATTACCTGGAAGATTGGCTTATTTGGTCGATGGGGATGCCTGGTTTATGGAAGACACTACGGGCAACCGTAAACAATTGATTTCTTCTGGAGATCTTGATGGCCGTGTTTTCTCACTCTCACCGGATGGAAATTGGTTGTTGTTCACCCGCCTCTCAGAGGATGAGGAGACGATAAACACGCTCTGGGCTGCGCCTGTTGATCAAGAAGAGGGGGAACAGGTCGATCTTGGGGTTAGCAATGTTGTTCATTTTGCGGATTGGAAACCAGGAGAGGTATTGACAGTCGCCTACTCAACGGTTGAACCGAGGCCAGGTGCCCCAGGGTGGCAGGCGAATAACGATTTACAGATGCTTAGTTTTTCCCCCTCGGGTTATGTTCGGCAGCTTCCGAGCCTTTTAGAGACAAATTCCGGAGGTTTATATGGTTGGTGGGGGACCGATTTTAATTGGTCTCCTGATGGGATTAACCTGGCTTACGCTCGACCGGATCAGGTTGGTGTATTCGATTTTGAGTCTGAGGAATTAATGCCATTAAAAGAATTCGTCCCCGTGCAGACCTTTGGGGATTGGGCCTGGGTTCCAGGAATCAACTGGGGACCAGAAAGTGAGATTTTATATGGAGTTGATCATTCATCGCCAGCTGATTCACAAGTCTACGATCTGGATGTAGTCCCAGTTGAAAATGGCAGAAACAAGATCATCGCTTCTGAAGTAGGCATGTTTTCTTATCCAGTTCCATCTCCTTTGAGGGATTTATCCTCTGGGGAACGTGCTCACCAGGTAGCTTTCCTGCAGGCTGTGTCCCCATTACAAAGTGATACCAGTCGCTATAATTTAGTAGTCATGGATCGTGATGGTTCGAACAAGAATATACTCTTCCCCTTTGAGGGCGGTGAGGGACTTGAGCCTCAGGAAGTCGTCTGGTCCCCTGTTGTTCTAGAAGATTCTGAGAATTTATCAATTGGCTTTGTTTATCAGAATAACCTGTGGATCGTGGATAGTGTGACCGGGGAAGCCTGGCAGATTACTGGTGATAGTTTAACCAGTCGCATCGACTGGAAGTGATCGGAATTAAATACTTATATCGAATTGGGTGCTCGCAATAGGTAAGGTATTCAGAAAGCTAGGAGAAAATTCTAGGTAAGGAATTATTATATGAGAATACTGATAACAGGTGCTGCGGGATTTTTAGGCTCCAATTTATGTGATCGGTTGATTGCTGAAGGACATCAAGTGATTGGAATGGACAATTTCATCACTGGAAGTCCAGATAACTTGGCCCACTTAGCTGGGGATCAAAATTTTTCATTTATTCGCCATGATGTCTCGAATTTTATCTTTGTACCTGGAGAACTTGATGCAGTCATGCATTTCGCTTCACCCGCCAGTCCAAATCCAAATTCTCCCTTTGGTTACTTGAATTTACCAATTCAAACCTTAAAAGCAGGAGCTTTAGGTACACATAATACTCTGGGTGTGGCGAGGGCTTTTAATACCAGGTACATCTTGGCCTCTACCAGCGAGATATATGGTGACCCTCTCGAACACCCTCAAACAGAAGAATATTGGGGACATGTCAGTCCCATTGGTCCACGTTCGGTTTATGATGAAGCGAAGCGTTTTGCTGAAGCTTTAACAATGGCTTACCATCGATTTCACAATGTCGATACACGCATTGTGCGGATATTTAACACATACGGTCCACGTATGCATGTAAATGATGGTCGCGCTGTTCCAAATTTCTTACAACAGGCGCTGAATGGCCAACCGCTTACTATTTATGGAGATGGAACTCAAACGCGCAGTTTTTGTTATGTGGATGACCTGGTGGAGGGTATCTACCGGTTATTACTCTCTGATGAACATCAACCAGTCAACATCGGTAATCCGGTGGAAACAACAATCCTAGAATTCGCCAAAACGATCAACGAATTAACCGGAAATAAAGCTGCGATCATTTATAAAGATGATGCCAGAGGAGAAGGTGATCCCCAACGCCGCCAACCAGATATCTCCCGTGCCAAGGCAATTCTTAACTGGGGACCCGAAATCAGCGTTGAAGAAGGCTTGATGAAAACGATTCCTTATTTCAAAGAGAAAATGGGAGTCGAATGACGATTACCTCGATCATCACAAATCCCCGCGAGCGATCGCGCTTTTTTCGATTTGCTACCGTTGGAATTATCGGCGCGGTGGTTGATTTTGGGACGTTCAACCTCTTAACATCATTTGCAGGAATGACCGCAGTCTGGGCGAGTGTCTTCTCTTTTATCGCCGCGATCATCAGTAATTTTACCTGGAACCGTTATTGGACCTACCCTGATTCCCGGACGAAACCAATCACCCGGCAAGTATTCCAATTTTCATTAGTTAGTATAGTTGGATTATTGATCCGCACCCCGATCATTTATTTACTGGAGCCTTTATTCACCCGGCTGTTCACCAGGATGCAATTTCTCCCGATCGGGTTCCTGACCGCCGAACGTCTTGCGGATAATCTAGCCCTGGCTGTGGCAGTAATTGTGGTTATGTTTTGGAACTTCTTCATTAACCGCTATTGGACGTATGATGACATTAACTAGTAAGGGTGAAAGCAAAAATTCCGCAGTACTTATCCAAACTAACTTGTAAGGGCAATCTGAATTATTTTAGAACAGGTATAATTTAGGAAATGAGCGGCGTGAAAAAACCGACCCCAATTTACACAACATCAGGAGACACTGGAGGTTTTTTGGTCTCCCCATATATTTATAATTATTCGGGTGATTGGATTGGATGGGTTGCATCTGATAACCAGGTGTATTCCGTCTACGGGCGTTATGTTGGCTGGTTGAATAAAGATAATCGTATTTTACGGCGTCGCGCCGACGATTTTCAGAGGCCAAGTCTTGACCCACCCTCTCCACCACCCCGCTTTCTCCCTCCTGCCACTGTACCCTTGCCACCCTTGATGGCAGAATTGAAATATGAAACGGTTGACGTCCTGGAAGATTTTCCAGATTTAATGCCCAGGTTAGATGATTTTGCAGTGAGTGACGATGAGTATAGATGATACCATTCCGGGGAAATCCAGCCGCGCCTCCAGGATTAATATTTCTCAGTTGATGCAGCCGCAACATGCCAATACCTACGGAAATGTGCATGGGGGCTGGATTATGAAGCTGGTCGATGAGGCTGGTGCTCTGGCAGGAATGCGGCATGCCCAGCAAAGAGTGGTGACTGTAGCTGTTGATCAGATGACATTTCGCCAACCCATTCGGCTTGGAGATCTTGTAACCCTGACCGCTGAAATTAGTTGTGTCGGGAGTACATCCATGGAAACAGAGGTGCATGTTGTGGCGGAGAATCCGATCACCGGTGTCCGAACCCATACCAACACTGCTTATGTTGTTTATGTTGCCCTGGATAAGGAGGGAGAGCCAGTGGTAGTTCCACCTCTGATCCCGGAGACTGAAAGTGATCACGAGAGAATGGAGGCTGGGAAAAAACGACAGGTGCATCGATTGGCCCAAATTCGCAATGAAAATTCTAATAAATGAAATTTCTTTGCTATACTAAAAGCAACCTCAATATCTGCATCCAGGAGAATCCAAATTATGAGATCATGGAACCCATTCAAGAAGAAAAGTGATGAAAAAGAAGTGGTCGGGGAAGTTGATCCAGCAGAATTTCCTGAGCCAACTGATTATGAAAGCTTCTTGCACCGTGGCTGGATGTATCATGTCAGGGGAGAGCAAGAACAGGCAGAGTCAGATTTTAGACGTGCGATCTCATATTCCCCAGAGTCAATTGATGCAAATTTTGCCTTGGGGTTGAATTTAAAGTACCAGGGTAAGAAAGATGAGGCCGTTGAGGTATTTTCCAATACTATGCAGATTATTGACGAGGGAGATGCTGAAAGAGATTCTAAGACAGAGATGATGCGCAGGCTTACCCTTGGTCATATTAATGAGCTGACAACCGGAGAATGGAATTTGGAGGATCAAATTTGGCATCGAGCATGATGACTCATCGTGAGCGTATTGAAGCTACCATTGCGGGAGATGCGGTTGATCGTCCACCAGTGGCGCTCTGGAGGCATTTTCCAATTGATGATCAAACATCATCAAACCTGGCAGAAGTGACTGTTGATTTCCAGCGTGCTTATGATTTCGACTTGGTGAAAGTTTCTCCTTCCTCATCTTTTTGCATTAGAGATTGGGGGGCAAAAGATGAATGGCGTGGAGCACCCGAAGGAACTCGAGATTATACCCAGCGGGTCATCCAACAACCTGAGGATTGGGAGCGGCTTACCATTCTAGATCCTGGGAAGGGTAGCCTTTTTACTCAAATTGAGAGCCTGGGTATGATCGTTGGTGAACTAGGTAGCGATGTACCTGTTATCCAAACGATCTTCAATCCACTGGCTCAAGCGAAGAACCTGGTTGGTAAAGAGAATCTTCTCATCCATCTCCGGCAATATCCACAAGCAGTGCATTCGGGATTATTGACGATTGCTAAAAGCATCCAACAGTTTATCGAAGCCGCGCGCCAAACTGGGATTGCTGGTATATTTTATGCGGTTCAACATGCACAGTATTCATTGTTGTCGGAAGATGAATATGAGGTTTTTGGCAGAACATATGACATGCTTGCACTCGAACCTGCCCAAGATCTTGGGTTTAATATGCTCCACCTGCATGGTAAACAAGTGATGTTCGACCGCTTTCTGGATTACCCGATGGCTATTATCAACTGGCATGACCGTGAAACGCCACCATCGTTGGGTGAGGCACAAGAAAAATTCTCTGGAGCCTTGTGCGGTGGTTTACGTCGTTTAGAGACAATGGTCTTGGGGACACCTGAAAAAGTCACGGCAGAAGCTCAGGATGCGATCAACGCAACCAATGGGAGACAGCTTATCCTGGGTACCGGGTGTGTGATGCCAACCATCGTCCCCCGCGGGAACATCCTGGCCGCTCGCCAAAGCGTCGAAAATTAATAATCCACAGGAAAGGTGAAAGATACGGCGATCGGGTTTACTCGATCGCCGGTTGTGTTATGAGAGTTATTTCGGGAAGTGCAAGAGGACGCAAATTACAATCTGTCCCCGGGGATTCCACGCGACCAATCACGGACCGGGTAAAGGAATCTCTTTTTAATATTGTCGGACCAGATATTCACAAATCAACATTTCTGGACCTTTTTGCCGGTACAGGGAGTGTCGGGATTGAAGCTTTAAGCCGGGGAGCATCTTCAGCCTTATTCATTGATGTGGATCAAAAAGCGATCAAGACCATCCGCGCAAACCTGGATCTAACCGGGCTTTCTGCGAGTGGACAAGTTTTGCGAGCTGAGGCTTTGACTTTCCTTGAAAGACCGGCTAACGTCCAGTTTGATTATATTTATATCGCTCCACCTCAATATAAGGGTCTCTGGAAAGAAGCACTGGTGTCTTTAGACCATCACATTGATTGGTTATCCAGTGATGCCTGGGTCATTGTTCAGATCCATCCCCGTGAATTTGAGCCCTTGGATTTGGAGCATTTAAAGCAATTCGACCGCAGAAGCTATGGAAGCACGACTTTGATTTTCTTCCAGGACGAGTCAATCTGAATACCCCGCAATCCGAATTTCATAATAAAAATCACGTGATCAAATTACATGTCTGACACAAATTTTCCCCATCGCAGGTACAACCCGCTGACCGAGGATTGGGTGTTGGTTTCACCCCAGCGAACCCAACGACCATGGAAAGGTCAAGTTGAAGAAATACCCGAGGCGGACTTACCTGAATATGATCCAGATTGTTATCTTTGTCCTGGCAACCTCCGGGCTGAGGGGCAACGAAATCCATCATATTCCTCGACCCATGTATTTGATAATGACTACCCAGCTCTATTACCGGCGGATCTGGCGGTTCCTTCGCCTGGAAGGAACCAAGATCATAATTTCAGCCTCACCGCTGGGGAAATATTGGCAGACGCCTCAGTGAGGGGGTTGTTCGTCAACGAACCTGAGTCTGGAATCTGTCGTGTGGTCTGCTTCTCACCACGCCATGATTTATCACTTCCCGAACTTTCAATCAGCCAAATCTCGGATGTCGTCCGGACCTGGGTTGACCAGACTCTGGATCTTAAGGCTCAAGAATCAATCCGCTACGTCCAGGTGTTTGAGAACAAAGGGGCGCTGATGGGCGCCTCAAATCCCCACCCGCATTGCCAGATTTGGGCTACCAAACATATCCCAAATGAACCAGCCAAAGAGCTTTCTTCGCAACTTAAATACATTTCCCGGAATGGGAATTGTCTCTTGTGCGATTATTTACAGGTTGAGCAAGAATCAAATGAGAGAATCGTCATCGAGAACGATGATTTTACTGCTCTGGTGCCTTATTGGTCAATCTGGCCATTTGAAGTAATGATCTTGTCAAACCGGCATAATGCCTCCCTGACAGAGCTTTCTCCTGCTGAAGTTGAAGCCCTGGCAGATATCATGCGCCAGCTGACAATCCGCTATGACAACTTGTTTGAAATCTCTTTCCCCTACTCGATGGGATTCCACCAGGCTCCAGTTAATGATGGCACACACCCAGAATGGCATCTGCATGCCCATTATTATCCGCCGCTGCTGCGATCCGCTACAGTTCGTAAATTTATGGTTGGTTATGAAATGCTGGCCTCCCCCCAACGTGATTTGACCCCAGAGCACGCAGCTGAGCGGTTACGTGCATTGAATGAGGTGCATTTTCGCCGATCGAGCTAACCTGCTTCGCCTATTAGAATAACCCACGAAGAATCAGCAGGAATCCAAACAGCATCAGGGGGACACCTAATGGTAACAGGATGACTGTGATGCTCAAGATGGCGCCGATGATTATCATGGCTAACCCGAGAAGGACCGCGATTAAACGCCCGGTAAGGCTGACGATCCAGGCGAAAAATCGCCAGATCGCCCAAAATGGCCATAAATACCAGGGAACAGGGGCGGCATTTGTCAGTTGAGACATTCTTTACTCCCGATTAATAACGATATTGGAGGGATTTCAATTAATAATTGATCCCGATGAAGTTATCTCTCTATTTATATATACGGAGGATTAAGACGATAAGTCGCGCGAAACGATACTGGTCAAAATTTTCAATAAATGATTGTTAATCACGGAACATGATCATCAGTCGATCCGATTTGTCATACCAGTAATGTGCTGAAAATGGCGCATCTCCGCGTTGGGCGCCAAGGACGCGTGGTAGAAGAACCGGTAAATCTTCGACTAAAGGTAAGTTGTTCAATTGGTTCATGGGGATCCATTCCAGGCTACCTTCTGAGGATGGTGGCAGTTGAGCGCTGAACTCAGTACCTACAGCTGACATTTCTCCTCTCAAGATATAAATTCCCACACCAACTTCCTCGCCTGTATCTATGGTGATGAGTCCGCACAACCATAGATCATTGATCTCAAAACCTGTCTCTTCGGATAGTTCTCGATAGGCGGCAGATATAATATCTTCTCCGCGTTCTACATGTCCCCCAATGCCATTATACAATCCTGCCCAGAGATGTTTATCTGGACCGCCCTTCAATAACAGGATGCACTCATCTCTGATCAAAAATATTAATGTGCGAGGAACAAGTACATAACGATCGAGATTTATTCCCTGATCAGAGCTTGGCATATGCGATCCTTTGGATGGATGATTTGGATAAATAGAATAAAATTTACCAGGATGTTTCTTCAATAAATATTATAAACGGATTGAGCAAGAGACTGTAATTGTAAATTATTTTATAGAATCGATTATAGATGTTGCCTTCGGGATGAAGTAAGGCTATAATCGAGGTAGTAACTATAGTGGATATCAATTTTAATTAAGGAGATGGTGATGTCTGACGAAAAAGAACAAATCTTCGGCAAAGTTACTGAGGATATGGATCCATTTAAGAAAATATTGAACAAAGTTCCTGGTTTCGGTGGTTATATCGAGCGCCAAAAACGACGCGATTCGGATAAGTTGATGCGTGAATATATATTCGAACGCTTCAGGGAATTGGAAGGGCGCGTTTCGCGAATGCAGCGCGACTTTATCAGCAAAGGCGAAATCGCTTATGTCGATGATTTAGAAGCAACCGCCATCAAGCTGCGCACTTTTGCTGACCGGATGAGGACTGCAACGCGTGGTTACTCAGGATTATTTGATGCGGTCAATATTAATGAAAGTGAACTGACCCAATTGTATGAATACGATGCCTCTATGCTAGATTTTGTTGATGAGATCGATCACGCAATTGATAATGTCGAGTCTTCAGTGGGCACTGATGGGCTTCCTGCCGCGATCCGCCACCTGGAGACGAAAGCAGAAGAGAGCATCCTGGCTTTCGACCGCCGCGAGGCAGTCATTTTAGGCATTGGAACTTAATTGGGAAACAAATATCAGAGTAAATCCAAGTTCAACAGAAATAACGAGTAGGAGAAATTGTGATGGCAAGAATCTTTGATGTAATTGAATATCCAAATGAAATGCGAGATGAGATCGTACATCGGTTCCCAGAGGAAGGTGCTGGAGATTTCCGGATTGGATCTCAGGTGATTGTGCGCGAGTCACAAGCGGCAGTCTTCTTCCGGGATGGGAATGCGATGGATGTTTTCGGACCTGGCAGACATACAATCACAACCGCCAATATCCCGCTGCTGATTGACTTTATCGGCAAAGCGTTCAATGATCAAACACCCTTCCCAGCAGAGGTCTATTTTGTATCAATGCGCGAATTTGCCGATGAGAAATGGGGAACTCCACAACCGATCATTGTCCGCAATCCAAACATGGGTTTGGGAGTGGCTCTCCTGCAGGGATTTGGAACCTACAGCTACCAGGTAAATGACGTCCAGCAGTTTGTGACCCAGATTGTAGGCACGCGGGGTATGTATGGCACTGGTGAGATTGAGAGTCGCTTCCGCGCCATACTGCTTTCTAAGCTGCAAGACTTGTTAGGTGAAACAGCCGCAAAGTACGATGTTCCAGAGCTGATCGGCTTGACAGAAGAGCTGGGGGCTGGGGTCCGGGCGAAGGCACAGGATGATTTTGAAGCAATTGGAATGTCGCTGAAATCATTCTATATTGCCAATTTAAAACCTTCATCCAAGTCAGCGGAAGAACTGCGCGCAATGGGTATGCTAGACATGCAAACCTATACTCAATTGCAGGCTGCTGATGCGATGCGCGACGCAGCTCAGAACCCGAGTGGTGGAGCAGGGTTGACAGCTGGTATTGGAGCTGGTGTGGGAGTAGGCAGAGTGATCAGCGACTCTCTGGAAGGGATGACGGGTGCTGGCGCTGCTGGTGCGGGTGCAGGACAACCCCCCAGTGGAGGCCAACCCAGTGGAGGTATGCCCGATGTAATGACACCCTCAGAAGCTGCCTCTGCTTTAAGAGTGTCGGAGGAAGATGTGGTGGCAGCAATTCAAGATGGCGATCTCAAAGCGCGCAAGATGGGTAATGCCTATCGTATCAGCCGCGATTCCTTGAACGAATTCCTAAAAGGATAATTAAATCCTGTCGAACATTAAACCTGGTGGATTGGGTTCCACCAGGTTTTTCAGTTAATTCTCTGCGGAAAATACCTCTTTTATATCTTCGACCAGGTCTGAGGAGATTGGTTTTCCCTTTGCCGTTTTTCGAATAAAATCTTTGAGTTTGCGGACATCCAGGGTTGGTGCTGGAGCGTTATCTGCCTCCACCACAACTTTCTCATTGGTGAGGATTAGAGCAGCATTGACATCTGGCACTTCTTCACCAGGAAGCTTTTCCTCGAGGAAGCTGGATATGGCATGCATTTCAGATCCAATCTCAAGATCAGGCCGCCCCAGGTTCTCCTGGGCAAATATCTTTAGATACAAGTTGCCCCCTTTTTGCCGCCAGCGTTTCTTCGCTTCATCATATGTGATCGTGCCGGCTTGCTGACGGGGCATTAGGATCCATACTCCTGCCGGACCGACCAGGAGGTGGGAGGTCGGTGTAGAGTAATGGTAGATGCTGTAGCGCCCATCCAAACCTTTAAGCGCTGTGTCGAGTATTTCATCTGGCCGTGGACGGCGCCCCCAGCGATTTCCGAAATAGATGCCAATTTGAGACAAACCAAACCCGACCAGCAGAGCTATCAAGGAAATTGTGAAAAATTCCGGCCTGGTGAATGAGATAAACATTCCTCCAGCCAGAACGACAAGTCCGATAATACTGGTTATTTGTCCAATACGGGCATTTCGATTAATCAGGCGTTCATTGGTGGTGATATCCATAGGTTATTTTCCCATTCTAAATGATTTTCTTTTACTCTGTATAACGTTTCAGCACCAGGCAGGCATTTTGCCCACCGAGACCGAATGAATTCGAGAGGGTCGTGGTCACCTTCGCCTGGCGGGCAAGGTTGGGGACATAGTCGAGATCACATTCTGGATCAGGAGTCTCGTAATTTATTGTGGGAGGTATCCAACCGTGATTGATAACCTTACAGCAGAATATAGCCTCTAATGCCCCTGACGCACCCATGGCATGACCCATCATTGATTTTGTTGAACTTATCGGGACGTTTTGAGCGTGTTTTCCAAAGACTGTTTTAATGGCGCGTGTTTCCGTGATGTCATTTAAGATAGTACTCGTTCCGTGAGCGTTGATGTAATCAACATCTGCAGGATCCAAACGTGCATCCTGGAGTGCCCAACGCATGGCGCGGGTAGGCCCTGCGGCGTTTGGATCTGGTGCTGTCATGTGAAATCCATCCGATGATGCGGCATGACCAGCGATTTCAGCGTATATCTTTGCGCCTCGATTACGGGCGTGTTCTAATTCTTCAACGATTAATACACCTGCCCCTTCTGCAAATACAAAGCCTTCCCGGTCGCGATCAAATGGTCGTGAGGCCGCTTCTGGATGATCATTAAAATGCGAGGTTAAGGCTCGCATAGCGATAAACCCGACAATGGCGAAATCACGGATCATGGCTTCGGTCCCCCCAGAGATCACAACATCCGCCACACCTCTGCGAATGAGCTCGGCAGCTTCACCTATAGCTTGAGTACTGGTTGCACAGGCGGTCGTGATGGTGAAGTTTGGTCCAAGGCATTGAAATTGGCGACCAATTGTGAAGGCTGGCATATTTGGGATTGAACCGGGGAGGGAAAAGGGGTTGACCCGTGAATAACCTCTGGAGCGATAAGTGCTAATGCTATCCTCAACGACGTCAAGACCTCCAACCCCAGTTCCAAAATAAATTGCTGAACGCTCAGGTTCTGGCATGGTTGGTGGTAAGCCAGCATCCTCGACTGCCATCATTGCTGCTGCTAATGCAATTTGGGCGGAGCGTGCCAGGCGACGGGCTTCTTTCTTATCCAGGTAATCCAGTGGATCAAAGTCGGGTATCTCACCAGCAATTTGGCATGGCAAATCACTGGCATCGAATTGAGTTATCTGGCGTACTCCCGAGACACCAGCGAGGAGATTTTTCCAAATATCAGGAATGGTAGAACCTAATGCGGTAATCGCGCCAAGACCGGTGATGACAGCACGTGGAGTAGTCATGATTCTTGTACTATTGGCGAGATGGCAAGCTGTTCTTCGATGGCAATCTTAATGGCTCCAAGCAAGTTAGACTCTACTGCTTGCCTGACGACGCGGATAGCACTGACCAAGGCATAAGCATCGGAACGTCCATGACCGATGAAAACCAGGCCATCTACCCCAAGTAAGGGAGCTGCGCCAACCTCAGCTGGATCCAGTAGTTTCTTGATCGAGGTAAATGCAGGACCTGCCAGAGCGGCACCCACTTTTGTGCGCAGGCTGCCCATCAATTCCTCACGCAGAACATCCACCAATAACTTGGCCACTGCTTCGCTAGACTTAAGTAGAATATTTCCGGTGAATCCATCCGTCACCACGACATCCACCTGACCAGCAAATAGCTCTTTGCCCTCGATATTCCCGATGAAGTTCAAATCACTATTTTCAAGCAGTGGGTAGGTTTCTCTGATTAAGAGATTTCCCTTCCCGGCTTCCTCACCATTTGATAACAATCCAAGGCGAGGATTACGGATTGAGAGGACTTTTTGGGCATAAATTGAGCCCATAATAGCAAATTGGTAGAGATGTTCCGGTTTGCAATCAGGATTGGCCCCGATATCGAGCACTACTGCGTGCCCGTCCTTGACCGGGAATAACGCGGTTAATCCAGGTCGTTCCAGGCCTTTAATCAGTCCCAAACGATAGAAAGCAGTGGCGAGGGCACCACCTGTGTTGCCTGCTGTTATAAAAGCGTCTGCTTCTCCATTTTTTACCAGATCAATCCCGACCGCCATCGAATTTTTTGCCTGGCGTCGTTTGGCTTTTAATGCCAGCTGGATACCTTTATCCGCCATTGTGATCGCTTCTGGTGCGTTGACGATTTGAACATTTGAGGAGGTGCCTCCGAGAATACCCAACCGCATTTGAAGTTTATCTGCTGGACCAACCAGTAGGATTTGGTCGTCAAATTCAGCAGCTGCCTGCACTGCTGCCTCCACTTCAGGATCAGGGCAATCATCACTGCCCAAAGCGTCCAGAACAATGCGCATAGTCGCTCCTTTTTATTGGTAGAAAAGCCAGATTTCTGGCAATATCTACTTCGAGAATGCCAAGCAAACGATTATCTTGACAGTAGCCAGCAGGCGATTATAATACCTTTGCTTCCGCGCTGGTGCTGGAATTGGCAGACAGGCATGGTTGAGGGCCATGTGCCGCAAGGCGTGAGGGTTCAACTCCCTCCCAGCGCATTAAACCGCCGTGAGGCGGTTTGTTTCTTTTCAACAATGAGTTCCTCAATAATAGTTTGGCCATTGGTTAATGTTAAGCATAGATTAACTTGGCGAATATTGCAAGAGCTGATCGAAATACTTAACCCCAAATCTAAAAAATGTTGTTCATTTTTATCAGGCTTCAATAATAGAAATATGCTATCTTCCGGAGAAATTTATGGCTGAATTTCCGTCCCCAGAATGGGTTCAGATATTTAAAGACAAGCTCAATGCGGATGCCCAATACGCAGAGATTGCCAAGAAATGGGAAGGTGATGTAATCCTTACCATTGAACCAGGGGAATCACTGGAGAAACAAATTGATGTCTACTTAGACCTCTGGCATGGTAAGTGCCGTGAAGCTTATATCGTGGAAAATGGATTAGGGCAAGAGGCAGCTTTCATGCTAAAGGGAGGATATGAAAATTACTTGCTTGTCCTTAATGGAGATCTGCACCCCATGCAAGCATTGTTAACCCGCAAACTCAGTGTCAGGGGTAATATGGGGTTGTTAATGCGCAATGTTCCAACCGTGTTAGATTTTGTGCGATGTGCTCAAGAGATCACGGAGATCCCTGATTAATAATTTGCTGATAATAGTCTAATCACTGATCAAGCACCGCAGCTATAAAATAGGCGGTGCTTGCTTTATTTTGTCGGTTAATTGGTGATTTGCGAACTCCAGACAGTTCATCACCATTAAATCTTCAGATTGATAAACAACTCGGTGAAAATAAATGATCTATGATTGCTCTGGTTTTCGAGCTACAAGTTGGGCGATGCCTCGCTCTCCATGAGACTCACTTTGAGGTAGGATATCTTCAGCATAGTGGATGATCTCGAATCCTTCGAAACTGTTTAAGAGCTCTCCAGGCTCTAAATAGTAAATGGGGGTATCTTCACGAACATCAAGCCGGACATATGTGTCGAAGAAGATCAAACCACCTGGGGTAAGTGCTTGCCGGTAGACTGGTACAGCAGCTCTTTCCAGGAAGTGAAAATTGAGGATTACATCAAAATATCCCGCTGGCAACCAGGGATTTGACAGGTCGTATACTGCAGCTGCAAGGATTGTATCTTCGCTGCGCGCGTGCTTCATGGCCATGTTTAATGCATATTCAGAGATATCCAGGGCGAAAACTTTTAAACCATGTTGAGCCAGAAACAGGCCATTGATCGCCATACCGCTGGCCG
>JBEQLH010000166.1:1617-7116 GCA_040326075.1 Anaerolineales bacterium | reverse complement strand
AATTGGTTCCAGCGATTCGGTAGAGATTTTCGACGATCTCTTCGCTGGTTGGTTCCAGGTCTTGGGGTTAAAAGATGGTTGCTGCTGTTATTACTTGGCATAACATTAATTGGCGTTGGATTAGCTATCCTGATTCTGGATATTTACCGCACTGCACCTGATACCTGGTGGCTGCCAATCATTTCGACCGCCTCCCTGCGCTTCTTACCACGCTTACTGAGGGCTGTAATCTTTGGGAGCCTGGGTATTGCCATGATCATTGCTGGAATTTGGGGTATCAACCGCTCTCTGATGGCTCCATTTCTAAAACCGGGAAGCCGAGTGGTGGATGCCCTTGAAGGACACCGCCGCAGGGGAAGGGGACCGAGGATTGTCGTAATCGGTGGCGGGCACGGATTAGCAAATCTTCTGCGAGGATTGAAAGAATATTCTCGTCGAATAACAGCCATCGTGACTGTGGCTGATGATGGCGGATCATCCGGTAGGTTAAGGAGGTCGCTCGGTATCCTCCCGCCAGGCGATATTCGCAACTGTTTAGCGGCTTTGTCGAACGATGAGGCCATGCTGACCCAATTATTCCAGTATCGATTCCCGAGTGGATCTTCCGGTCTCGATGGACATTCCTTCGGGAATTTATTTATCTCTGCCTTGAGTGAAATTACAGGCAGTTTTGAAGAAGCGGTCGCTGAATCTGGACGCGTGCTTTCGGTCAGTGGGCGAGTGCTGCCCTCAACCTTACATAACGTGCAGCTGGTCGCAGATGTCGTCTTACCACACCTTGTATCAGAAGTGAGGGTAGCGGGTGAGAGCAAGATTCCAGAAAGTAACGGGAAAGTCAGGCGCGTCTGGCTTGAACCAAACACACCACCTGCATTTCCCCAGGCGATAAAAGCCATTCTTGCGGCAGATGCTATCATTATTGGACCAGGCAGCTTATACACGAGTCTTCTTCCCAATTTATTGGTCCCAGATATTGCGGATGCGATCCGATCAAGCAGAGCGTTAAAACTTTATGTTTGTAATGTCGCAACCCAAATCGGTGAGACTGACGGCTACTCGTGTGTCGATCATTTGCAGGCCATAGAAGACCATGCCGGAAAGGGTCTATTTGATATTGTTTTGGCTAATAACAACTATGCTCCCAAACTTCCTGATGGAGTTGAGTGGATAAAAATTGATGACAACATCGAGATGTACTTCGCAATTTATCGTTCTGATCTGGTTGACTCAACGATGCCTTGGAGGCATAATACTGAGATACTCACTCAGGCTATAATTGATTTACTGGAGGAAAGAACCGGACCTCTGGTAGAATTGTAAGTGAAATAATTCACTTAATAAATCGATCCTAGGGAGAGCTCAAACTCTGATCAAAATGAAGCCTCACCTAGGTCGCTTCATGTAACTGAGATTAAAGCAAACACAAAATTAAATGGAGGTTTAGCATGACTGTAAAAGTAGGAATCAACGGATTTGGGCGAGTTGGTCGCCAGGTACTTAAGGCGATGCGGGATTTCCATCCAGACGAGCTTGAAGTTGTCGCCTTTAACGATATTGGCGATCTTAAGACAATGGCGCACCTGCTGAAATACGATTCGAACTACGGTCGCTATGATGGTACGGTAGAAGTTGGCGAGAACCAGTTAGTGATCGATGGAAAAGTAGTCAAAGTATTCAGCGAGAGCGATCCTGGTAATATCCCCTGGTCGGATTTGGGAGTTGAAATTGTTGTCGAGAGCACAGGTCTATTCAAAGCGAAGAAGGATGGGATCAATAAGAAAGGCAAAGAGGTGAAGGGTGCTGAAAGCCACATCACCAAGGGGGGTGCTAAGAAAGTTATCATCTCTGCACCTGCCCAAGGTGAAGACTTGACCATTGTGTTAGGTGTGAACGATGACAAGTATGACCCTGCTAATCATCACGTGGTTTCCAATGCATCTTGTACGACCAATGGATTGGCACCAGCAGTCAAGGTCGCTAACGACAAATTCGGTATCAAACGAGGCTTGATGACAACCATTCACGCCTACACCAATGGCCAGAAGATCCTCGATCTTCCTCATAGCGATCTGCGCCGGGCACGGGCGGCTGCATTGAGCATCATCCCCACCTCTACTGGAGCAGCCAAAGCGCTCAAGCTGGTCATCCCCGAGATGGAAGGCAAGCTGGATGGTTATGCCGTGCGAGTGCCGATCCCGACAGTTTCTTACATCGACCTGACAGTAGAACTTGAAACACCCACCACTACTGAAGCGCTGCGTGATGCTTACCGGGATGCTGCGCATGGATCACTGAAAGGTATCCTGGCAGCCACGGACGAACCTCGGGTCAGCATAGACTATAAAGGAGATCCTTACAGCTCCACAATCGATTTGCCCCTGACTATGATCATGGGTGGCGGTCCAGATACTTTTGCGAAGATTGTCGCCTGGTACGATAATGAATGGGGGTATTCTGTGCGGACTGCAGATCTGGCCGCGATGATGGCAAAATCTCTCTAACTATTGAAGATTAAAACGTGGAACGCGGAATTAACCCCGTTCCACGTTTTCCGCGCCTGGAGGTGAAATGTTCGCTAAGAAAACTGTCAAGGATATCGATGTTGAAGGAAAGCGAGTGCTGGTACGGGTAGATTTTAATGTACCAATTAAAGATGGAAAAGTAGGAGATGACACCCGGATTCAAGCTGCTCTGCCTACAATTCAGTATTTATTAGACCATCAAGCGGCGATTATCCTGTGCTCCCATCTCGGCCGGCCAAAGGGAGAAGTACAGTCTGAGTACTCACTCAAACCAGTAGCTGATTATCTGAGTAACCTGCTTTTTAAACCTGTCCAATTTGCAGAGGACTGCATCGGTCCAGTAGCAGAACTTGCTGCCAGTGACCTGAAACCCGGCGATATTCTGTTATTAGAAAACACCCGCTTCCATCCAGGTGAAAAGAAGAACGATCCTGAAATGGCTAAGCAATTGGCCGCTTTGGCAGATGTTTATGTCAACGACGCTTTTGGTTCAGCACACCGGGCGCATGCTTCAACTGAAGGCGTTGCTCAATATTTACCAGGGGTGGCTGGGTTCTTGATGGAAAAGGAGATCCGTTATTTGGGTCAGGCAATCGCAGATCCTGCGCGACCTTTCATTGCGATCTTAGGTGGCGCCAAGATAAGCGACAAGATTGGCGTAATCAGAAACCTGCTCGATAGAGCGGACCAGGTTTTGATTGGGGGAGGCATGGCGAATACATTCTTCAAAGCATTGGGCTATCCGGTAGGCGATTCTCTGGTGGAGGACGATGCTCTTGAGACTGCACGAGAGTTAATCGAGAAGTCGGATATCAACCTGCGACTTCCGGTTGACGTGGTGATTGGCGATCGATTTGATGATAATGCAAGGCGTAAAGTGATGGGCATGGGTCCTGTCCCTGACGGCTGGCGGATCCTAGATATCGGTCCAGAAACCGTAAAGTCTTTTGGAAAACTGATTTCGGAAGCAGGGACGATTGCCTGGAATGGTCCAATGGGTGTGTTCGAATTTCCAAAATTCGCGGTTGGAACATATAGCGTTGCAGAGGCAGTAGCAAATTCAGGTGCAACCACAATAATCGGAGGGGGTGACTCTGTTGCTGCAATCAAACAGGCTGGTCTGGCAGAGAAGATCACCCATATATCAACTGGTGGTGGGGCATCCCTCGAGATGCTCGAAGGCAAGGTGCTCCCCGGATTAGCTGCGCTCCAGGATAAAGACTAGGTTATAAAAACAACTGTATGGTATCGCTTAGCCAGAATAGAAGGCTGGAATTAAGGTGATATCATCTTTTTGATAAATTTTCCACAATTGCTAAAGGAGAACAACAAGCCATGACAAGGAAACCAATGGTTGCAGGAAATTGGAAAATGCATATGACGGTGGCAGATGCTCGCCATCTGGTCTCTGAAATGGTTCCTGGTCTGCAATCTAAGCCGGGTGTTGATAAAGTGATCTGTCCTCCTTATACGACCTTGCTGGCAGTTTCTTCACTTCTGGAGGGAACTGATATCCACCTGGGTGCACAGAATATGTATTGGGAGACAGCGGGTGCATACACCGGAGAAATTTCTCCAACGATGGTGGCGGAGTATTGTAAGTATGTAATCCTGGGTCACTCAGAGCGGCGTGCTTATTTCAACGAAACCGATCAAAATGTAAATCTTAAAGTCCAGGCAGCTTTTGCGCATGGGTTAATCCCAATCGTATGTGTTGGCGAGACGCTCGAGGATTATGAGGCAGACCGCACCTATGAAGTCGTTTTCCGGCAGGTGAAAATGGGTTTAGCTGGTATCGAATTCGATGGAAGCGATTCTGATGGTGGAGACCTAGTAATAGCTTATGAACCTATTTGGGCAATTGGCACAGGTCGAGCTTCGACGCCTACAAATGCCAATCAGGTCGTGGCTGAAGTAGTTCGCCCAGCATTAGCGGAACTTTTTGGGGAGCAGATGGCTCAGAAGATCCGCGTTCTATATGGCGGATCGGTAAAAGGCGAGAACGCAAAGGAATTCTTTGCTCAATCCGAAATTGATGGTGCTTTAGTAGGTGGTGCCAGCCTTAAAGTGACAGATTTCATCCAAATCACGCTTGCTGCGGTACAGTGATCAACGAGTTTAACAGCCTGGGTTGGTTCCTGGTTGGAGTGATCGGACTTTCGGTCTTACAAAGACGGCTGCATTATGAAATTCAGGCTGTCCTTTATCTCCTTACCAAGCGGATCGATCTCGCGTTAACTATCTTTTCAATTATTTTTCTCCCAGGTGTAGTGATCCATGAATTGAGTCATTATCTGATGGCGCGCTTATTAAAGGTGCCGATTGGGAGATTTTCGATAGTTCCACAGTCTATGGCGGATGGACGCTTAAGATTGGGTTATGTTGAAACTGCCTCGACTGATTTCTTCCGGGATGCCTTGATTGGAGCAGCGCCGCTGATAACTGGGAGTATTTTTGTGGCATATGCCGGATTGATACATTTAGAATTCTCCAGCTTTTGGGGGCAGTTTTCTGCAGGGGATCTTACATCATTATCTTCATCCATCTCTATGGTCATAAATCAACCTGATTTTTGGATCTGGTTCTACCTAATTTTCGTGGTAAGCAGTACGATGTTCCCATCTGCAACGGATCGCAGAGCCTGGAGCCCAATCCTGCTCACTGTGGGGGTGGTAATTGCGCTGATTTTAATCGCAGGTGCTGGGCCTTGGTTTTGGGAGCATGTGGGTTCAACTTTGTTAGAATTCGTTCACATTCTGTCGCAGATCTTCATCATCAGTGCCATCGCTCACTTACTGCTTTTACCTCTCTTCTGGCTGATGCGCTTGATGCTGTCACGGATATTTCGCTTGAAAGTCATCTAAGAGGTATGGACATCCACCTGAACTGCTATAGTGATTTGAAGGTCGTTTTATGTTAGAATTGGAAAATTGAAAAGGGAAATCTTATCGATAACCCGAATAGACAAACACTTACC
>JBEQLH010000166.1:0-1517 GCA_040326075.1 Anaerolineales bacterium | reverse complement strand
CAGCTCTGGGAGAATTCGGTGAATTACGATTGGTCGTTGAGAAAGGTCGGCTCAGGTTCATTATCACCCAGAAGAGTTTCGATGCATTGAAGTGGCAGCCAGGCACACTGGATGAATGAGCGTTCTATTATTTCCATTACATTATCAATCAACCTGGCAAAATTTAAGATGATTGGCAAGGTGAAGCATGGCTGAAGCCTGGTACGCATTGCGCAGCAAACCTCGTAAAGAGGTGGTTTTGTGGCAGCAGCTTCTGGCGCGGGAGGTTGAAGTTTATTTCCCCCGAATTCGCGTGCACCCTGTAAATCCACGGTCTCGAAAATTGCGCCCATATTTTCCTGGATACATGTTCGTCCAGGTCGATCTGGAGGAAGTGGGATTGTCTTTGTTCAAATGGATGCCGCACGCTATTGGGCTGGTAAGCTTCGATGGCGTACCCGCTGATGTGCCGGAAAACTTCATCCACGAAATCAACAAGCGGGTGGATGAGATTGCAGCCGCGGGTGGTGAGTTCTATGACGGGCTGCAGAAGGGGGACCCGGTCAGGATCAGCAGTGGGCCATTTGCTGGTTATGAAGCACTTTTTGATATGCGCCTGCCTGGCAGCGAGCGAGTGCGAGTTTTAATCCAGATGTTGAGCGATCGAAATATCCCGGTGGAATTAAAATCCGGACAGGTCCAACGTAAACAAAAACGATAAGTAATCAGGGGAGAAATAACAAATTATTAGAGTCAGTCTATCATAACGACTTCCATCAGGATGTCGGATGGGCGGAGCATGCCTGCCGCAAGAATAACAATCAACGAATCAGATAGGAGAACAAAGTGCCAAAAGCATTGATCACTGGGATCACCGGTCAGGATGGTTCTTATTTGACCGAGCTGTTGTTATCCCAGGACTATGAAGTTCACGGCTTGATCAGGAAAGCGAGCTCCTTTAACACGCAGCGTATCGATCACCTTTACCGGGATCCGCATAACGGAATCGCAAATCGTCTCTTCCTGCATTATGGAGATATTTCTAACACTGGAAACCTGGTCGATTTGATTTATAACGTACAGCCAGACGAGATCTATCACCTGGCTGCCCAAAGCCATGTGCGGGTGAGTTTCGACCTGCCGCTGTACACAGGCGATGTTACCGGTTTGGGGACATTGCGCATCCTGGAGGCCATCCGCAAGAGCGGGATTAAGACGCGCTTTTACCAGGCTTCATCCAGTGAGATGTTTGGCAGTGCCTCCCCGCCCCAAGATGAGGATACCGCCTTCGAACCGCAGAGCCCGTATGCCGCCGCTAAGGCTTACGCATACTGGGTGACACGCAATTACCGCCAGGGGTATGACATTTTCGCCTGCAACGGCATCCTGTTCAACCACGAATCACCTCGCCGGGGTGAGACCTTCGTCACCCGCAAGATCACCCGAGCTCTGGCAGCTATAATGAAAGGTAAACAACAATATCTGTACCTGGGCAACCTGGATGCCAAGCGCGATTGGGGCTATGCGCCGGATTACGT
>JBEQLH010000024.1:4522-20781 GCA_040326075.1 Anaerolineales bacterium | reverse complement strand
CTCTGGTAGAAATCATGCCAATTAGAGATTTTTCTCGGACTGAAGGCATACCCCACTATGTGAGAATCCGTGAATCATTGCGAGAAATGATCGCAGCGGGGGAATTGGAGCGCGGGCAAAAAATACCTTCAGAAGATGATTTGGCAACCCGGTATGGCGTCAGCCGGATGACAGTTCGCCAGGGGTTATCAGATTTAATCGATGATGGTTTGTTATACCGGCGGCGGGGTGTTGGAACCTATGTTGCACTTCCCCATGTAGAACGTGATCATACCCGGCTAACAGACTTCTTCGAGAATTCCAACATCAAGGGAATCCAGACCAAAGCTTCAATTCTCAATGTCGAGGTCAATCCAGTTGATCCGAAGATTGCCAAAGCGCTCTCACTCGAGAAAGGTGAATTGATCATTCACATACAATCAATCCGCTTTGCTGATCATGTTCCCGTAACCATCCACGACGCTTATATTCCTCATAAGCTTTTTTCAGACCTGCTCAAGGATGATCTAACCTCGATAGAAATTCAACATTTATGGTCATTGTTTGAAAACCTTGGATTTCGAGTTAAAAACGCAGTGCAGAGAGTGGAAGCCAGGGGAGCAGATCAAGAAATCGCAAATCTAATGCAAACTGAAGTAGGCGCTCCGATCTTATATAAAGAACGTACTGTCTTCGCAGATGATGGTACTCCGGTTGAGTTCACCTACTGCTACAACCGAGGTGATATGTATTCGCTGACGGTAACCCTCAACCGTTGATCCTTTTACAAGATATAAACATTCTGATATTCAATATACTAACTAAACTCAGCAATAAAATATTAATATGGAGGCATACAAATGAATGAGAGTGTTCTCGAACGATTGACCAAGGTAAACCCTGAAATGGAAATCTGGTGGGATTCGTCACCTTTAGTATTCAAATCCTGGGTGGACAAAATGGTCGATTCTGCCCCAGCAGAGAAAAAAGCCAAACTTGATGAGCAGCTCAACCGCATTTATGTGCTCAATGACCCTGCGCAAAGCCTGGTGCGGGGCTGCACCACCAATCCCCCTCTCTCGTTGACCGCAGTAAAGAACGATCCGGAATTATGGAATGAGTGGATTGATGAAACGATCCACTCTAACCCGGGCCTAAACCAAAGTGATTACTTCTGGCTCACTTATAAGGAAGTGATTCGCCGCGGAGCAGAAATGATGATGCCCATCTGGGAGGCCTCCAATGGTCGTTTTGGGTATATCTCCGGGCAGTTAGATCCACGCCTGCTGACAGACATAGATATGATGGTGGAGACCGCACAGGAAATTCGAGCCATCGCACCCAACTTGATGATTAAAGTACCGGCCAGCAGTGAGGGTGTCGAAGTTGTCCGTATCCTTACTTCCATGGCTATTCCTACTAATGTCACTACCTGCTTCACCTTGCCTCAAATTTGGGCTGTGGCTAATGCTGCAGCAGATGGTGTGAAAATAGCTGCGGAAAACGACGTCGATATGAGTAAATGGCGGGCCGTAATAACAATGATGATCGGCCGGCTAACCGAACATCCTGCTCTGGACCAGCAGGCTGAACGACGTGGAATTCAGCTGTCGTGGGCAGATAAACACTGGCTCGGGGTCTATGTATTTAGAAAAGCATACCAATTGCTGAAGGACAATGCACTGCCCAGCAAGATGCTGGCTTGCTCGATGCGGGAAGGACCCCTGGTGGGTGGTAAGAATCACTTCTGGGACGTTGAAAAGATTGCTGGTGATATCGTGTACACCATGCCCCCTTATGTACTTAAACCACTATTCAATAATTGCGGTGATCTTACATTCGAAGAAGAGCTCCTGTTTGATGATGTGCCGTACGAAGTTTTAGACAAGATGAGCAAAATACCTTACGTCCTCCAGTCATGGGATGAAAACGGCATGGAGATCGACCAGTTTAATGATCACCCAGCCACAATCACCACTGCAGAAGCCTTCTCCAAAGCTTCGATTGGACTCGAAGGATATGTTGGCGAGCGGATGGCTGTTGTCAGTGGCAAATAAGTTGAGAAAACTACAGCTATTAAAGATGGGAAACGCACTCAGAACGGTAAATCATCTAATCGTTGTAGACGGATAGCAATGAAAATTTAGAAATATTGGGGTGAAAATCAAACGAGGCAGAATTTCAATTCTTGATTCTGCCTCGTTCGACCTTTTAATTGAAGAAAATCCAGTGATGTGTCTCAGTAAATTAACTTGAATATTGGCACGATTAGTAACTCCTTAGAGAGATTAGAGCTTGGGAAAGACTTCTATCCTGCCTGATATAATTATCGCAAATATCCCTTCGCTGAACCAAAACTTGCTTTTACAGGTATTCACAATGAATCTCAGTCACTCATTATCGATACATAGTTTATTAGTAGTGTGAGTTATGGAATTTACGGTCAGGAAAGCAAGACCTAAACGTTGGTGGGATTGGCTCTCCGGATTGCTTCTGATTGCGGCGATGTTTATTGCGGCAACCAGGCTAAATGCCACCAACTGGACAAATGAATTAAGTCTGGTACAAACGGTTGCGATTTACGGCGTGATCGCCGGACTCGCTCTCGGAAAAAGTACTTTTTCTATTGGTTGGACACGATTCTTTGCATTTGCTTATGGTTCATTTGTGATATTCTGGCAATTGGGCATGACTTTAGGTAGGGGGGTTCTCTGGCCCGAAAGAATGATCAGCATGGGGAATCGCCTGCTGATCACACTCGATCAAATCTTTCAGCAAAAACCAGTAATTGACAACATATTTTTTAATCTTCTCATGGCAAGCCTGTTCTGGATACTGAGTGTTTATGCTGGCTACAGCCTTACCCGCCATGGGAATCCCTGGCGAGCGATTATCCCTGCCGGATTTGCTTTAATCATCATCCATGGCTACGATTCATTCGTTCCAATTCGAAGTTGGTTCCTGGCTGGGTTTATCTTCTTCGCACTCCTTCTGGTTGCCAGGATGCACTTCGTAAAACTTCAACAACGCTGGAAGCATAACGGAACTTACCTGCCACCTTTTGTCGGAATAGATTCACTTCGCCTTGGTTTGATCACTACTGTCATCCTGGTATTATTCGCCTGGACTGTTCCAGCAATCGCATCAACAATTCCACAGGCAGAACAGGTGTGGCTTAATGCTACCCGACCCTGGTTAGATGTACGCAATCGCTTGAGTAATGTTTTCTATTCTCTCCAATCTTCTTTTGGCGTGGTCTCAGATATCTACGGAAACAATCTTCCCCTCGGACGTGGAAATCCGCTCAGCGACACGGTGATCATGACGGTAGAAGCCCCACCACGCCTCACTTCAAATGTACGTTATTACTGGAGATCCCGGATTTACGATAAATATGAGGATGGTTGGACCAGCACTCTTCCAGAAGTTGAATTTGTTACACCAGATGAATTTGACCTCAACATCCCTCAAGATGAGGGCAGGACCAGTAGTACCTTCACCATCACAACTGTCTTTCCCATTCAAAATCTCCACACTCCAACTCAACCTGTTTGGGTAAGCCGACCTGCCGATGCGTACTTCGCAATTAATCCCGATGGCTCTGTTGACTTGAGTCACCTGAAAGCCGATCCAGTTTTACTTGGCGGGGATACATATAAAGCGGAGGCCTTAGTGACCGCCACTTCGGTTACTGAACTTCGGGAGGCCGGAATCGATTATCCATCCTGGCTAGCAGATCGTTACCTGCAGCTCCCAGATACTATTACTCCTCGTACGCTTCAGCTAGCTGAGGATATTGCTTCAGGGCACGATAACCCATACGATATCACCCAGGCTGTCACGGATTATCTCCGCAGCAACCTGGAATATAATGGTACGGTTCCTGCTCCTCCTGCGGGATCAGAACCCATAGATTGGGTGCTCTTCGAACACAAGCAAGCATTTTGCAACTATTATGCCAGTGCTGAGATTGTGATGCTGCGCTCTTTGGGTATCCCTGCCCGACTTGCAGTAGGATATGCCGAAGGTGAGAGCAACCCAATCATAATAAGTGAAGACGATCCAAGCCTGGGGGCGGGTGGTAGACTTCGCCCGGACAGCAGCCAGGCTCAAGGAGAATTATTTAACGTAAGTCACCGAGACGCACACGCCTGGCCTGAGGTTTATTTCCCCAATATTGGGTGGGTAGAATTCGAGCCTACAGTATCGCAACAGCCGATAATTCGCCCGATCTCTCAGCTCCCCAATTCTGCAGGATCACCGGATCAAGCAACTCAAAATGAAGATCCGCGACCTGAGCGCTCCCAGGGGGATTTGTCCGCCGCAGAAGAATTAGCTCAGAATACCCTGGACGGGATTATCTCTTTCGATCCGACACCAATCTGGATCACGCTGATCACCGTCATCATCATTTCTACAATTCTCTTTGTGCGCAGGTTCCGTATCCGAAGAGGTTCACCCCCCATCCCAGTTCTGATAGAATCAAGTCTTGCTCGGGCAGGTATAAAATCACCAAAATTATTACAACATTGGGCTCGCCTAGCAACCATTTCGCCACTCTCTCGGGCCTATCTGGAACTGAACAACGCCCTTGCCCGTCTCGGTCAACCACCCAATGAGGCTGACACGCCATCGGAACGCGGTAAAGATCTTGTGCAGCTGCTTCCCCTTGCTGAAGCTCCTGTTCAGACAGTGCTGACTCCTTATCAAAATTCAATTTATGGAAACCAACCCTCCGACCACGGTGAGGCGCAGATTGCCGGTAAGGAGATTCGCAAGCTCTCCTACCTTGCCAGATTGCAGCACTTTCTGGCTCGATTTCAAGATCCAAATCATAAAAATCGTTCGGCGTATTAACCTTAACCCTCACTTCAATTGGATACTTGATGGACACTGATTCATCCAATACTGAATATCTTCCTCTTGACAGGCAGATTACTCAACTCAGCCAGCTGGCGGAACAAATACAAAGCGCTATTACCCAAACTGAATCTGCAAACCTGGAAGCTGTACAAGAGAATCTGGAAAAATTGACCAGTTCCTTGAATCAACTCAATAAGCGGGTTGCCAGACAAACCGAGGAAGGAAAAAACCATCTTGCTTTGGCAAATATCAGCCAGGTGATTAATTCCTCTTTACAGCTCGATGATGTCTTGCGAATTGTGATGGACACCATCGTGCGCCTGACTGGCGCCGAACGAGGCTTTCTTATGCTGCATGATCAGGCGGGAGAACTGAGCATTCAGGTGGCACGCAATTGGGAAAAAGAGACACTTGAAGCCTCCGAAGCAGCCCTCAGTCACACGGTCGTGAACCAGGTCCTGGATGAAGGCCAACCAATACTCACCACCAATGCTCAACAGGATCCTCGTTTTGACAGCCAGGAAAGCATCATTTCACTCAACCTGCGCTCTATCCTATGCGTCCCACTCAAGTTAAAAGAAAATACTATTGGCGTAATTTACGCCGATAACCGTCTCCGGGAAGGGCTTTTCACTGAAACAGAAAAGAATTTGTTAGCTGCATTCGCCAACCAGGCTGCTGTCGCAATCGAGAATGCGCGCTTGTTTGAATCTGTCCAGATCACCCTGGCTGAAGTTACCGAACTTAAGAACTTGTTGGATGATGTGTTCGCATCAATTGCCAGCGGTGTGATCACTACCGATCTTGAACATAGAATCACGCTAACCAATAGTGTTGCAGAAACAATACTTGGAGAATCGCAGGCAAACTTATTTGGAAAGAAAGTCGAACACATTCCTCTATTCAATGAAATAAATATTCCCAGTTACCTATCGAGCATTCACCAGTCAGATCAACAAATTATGGGTTTGCAGTTCAATCTAGAATCTCCGCAGCGTGATTCACTTCACCTTAGATTCAACCTTTCACCACTAAAAGACGCTTCCGGAACAACGCTTGGTGTTGCCATCGTGATGGAGGATGTTACCGAAACGCGACGCCTGGAAGCACAACGCCGTCTTTTTGAACGCATGGTATCTCCAGTGGTGATCGATCAATTGAATCCGGATGAATTAGATTTAGGAGGTACGCGCACCAATATCACAACCCTGTTTGCTGATATCCGTGGCTTTACCAGCCTCAGCGAGCGATGCGACCCGGAGACATTGGTAACTGTCCTGAATCGTTATCTGGGAGCTGCCACAGAGGCTATTCTATTAGAAGTAGGCACGATCGATAAATTTATGGGTGACGCGATTATGGCTTTTTTCAATGCCCCTCTGCCTCAAAGCGACCATACTCTGCGGGCTGTGCGGGCCGCCCTTCATATGCGCACTGCAGTTAACGCCATCCATAAGGATTTGCCAGCTGATTTAAGGCTGGGATTAGGGATTGGAATCCATTACGGGGAAGCCATCTTAGGCTTGATCGGTACCCGTGAGCGCATGGAGTATACCGCGATTGGCGATAGCGTGAATACAGCCAAACGTTTGCAAGAGAATGCCGCTCCGGGACAGATCCTGGTCAGTTCTCAGGCCTGGGGGCGAATAAAAAATTCAGTCAAGGCTGATCCTATCAGCCCGTTAAATGTGAAGGGGAAAAAACATTTGATCCAGGTTTACGAAATTACTGGATTGCGTACAAATAATACTGCATAGACAGCGTTAAATTCACATAAACTTACAATTCCAATAGCTGATTCGCGGGTGTTGTGATGTATAAACATAACATCTTTATTACTGGTTTCTAACCAGAATTTATTGGAATTGGTGACAAATGGTTCGCAATTATTCATTCAATCAAATCCCCATCAGCCGCATAATTTTAGTAATAATCCTGATTGTTTCTTTATCAATCCCTTACTCGTTTCTATTATTTAATAATAATCTCTCCAACTTTACTCCCCTGGCAAAAATACCAGGAACCGGTGAATCTTTTGCTAACCTCGGTACCATCATCCATCTTCCACCACCCACAATTGATTCATGGACCTCTCGTGACCACCTCCCTTCTCTTAGAAATTTCATCTCACGGGTCGAGAATGGACAAAATCTTACCGTGCGGGGAGTTTATGTCCCCGGATTTCTGGCGCTCCCGGTGGTGCAGCAACCAGGTGGAGATTCCGGTTACGTCTCTAGAAAGGCTGAGACTGCCACCCAGTTCCAGTTGGCCGCTCGTAATAATGTCATTGGTCTTCTCGCCCATAATTTCTTATCAGGAAAAGACTTTTTTCGCTTATCAGAAGGTCTTCAAGTGATGGTTGTCAGAGGAGACGGTTCAATTGACCGCTACCGGGTTACCGGAGTACATGAACTCCAGAAGCTCAGTCCTGGCAGCAATTGGAGCCACTATGTAGATTTGAAATCCGGGGAAAGGCTCACTACCTACCAGGTCTTCAACCAGTTTTATCAGGGCGAGCATCACCTGACATTCCAAACATGCCTGGAAAAGGACGGATTGGAAACCTGGGGGTTGAGGTTCGTTGTCGCGGAACCCGTTCAATAAACAAAAAATCGATTATTCAGGAATAAGGGTTTCCCAATAAGGATGAGCAAATAAAGCTGGAGTACCCCCAGTATGCCAAAAAAGTACTGTTTGATCCGCATGGAAAAATCCATTGCGGATCAAGTCGATTAAGCCTGCTGCTGCCCGGGCGGTGTACACCGGATCCAGGAGTAATCCCTCATAACGGGCAAACAGTTTCAACGCTTCTGCTTCTGGTTCTCCCATGACTCCATATCCAGCTCCCAGATAGCTATCGTTCACCAGAATTTCCCCTTCAAGAAAAATTTCGTTATCGCCCAGCTCGCTGGCTGTATCACCTGCCAGTGTTGCCACGCGTTCCCGCAGTTCCTGAGCTTTATTGTCGATGCTGATACCCAACACCCGACCACTGTATCCAAACATGCGGGCGCCAACTACCAGCCCAGCTTGAGTACCCCCAGAGGAAGAGGCAAAAACAATATAATCCGGATTGGTTTCTTGCTCCAGCAGTTCTTGCACAGCAAAAGCATAGGCTGCCGCCCCCCGCACATTCGAACCTCCATAGGGGATCAAGGATGGTTTTTTTCCTTTATCGAGAAGATCTTCAAAGGTTTGTTCCAATACCGCGTCACGATCCGATTTACCTGCCCAAACAATTTCTGATCCAAGGAATTGGTCCAACAGTAAATTCCCGGATGGGTTTTCCGGTCGATCACCCACTAGAACCAGCGTACAGGCAAATCCAAAGCGATTTGCTGCTGCAGCGGTCTGCCGGCAGTGATTTGACTGTACTGCACCAGCAGTGATCAGGGTCTGAGCACCACTTTCCCTGGCCTCAGCAAGGAGAAATTCGAGCTTGCGGGTTTTATTTCCGCCAAATGCCAATCCGGTTTGGTCATCGCGTTTAACCAGTAATTTTGGACCTGCTAATGCAGCTGATAACCTGGGCAAGGCTTCGATTGGTGTTGGTAAATGTGCAAAATGAAGTCTTGGTAGCATCTTTGCTCCTTTCAGCTTGGTATCATCCGGCTTGAATTGATCCTTGAGTTTGTTTACTTCCTCGACGCCTCATTTGAGCAAGCACCTTTGGGATCATTTGTGTATAAAGGCGATAGAGAAGGTTGTTGACAGGAAGGTCCCAGGCTCCAATAAAACGCACCACTTCCCCACCCAGCCCTTCCTTGAAACGATATACACCCCATAGGTTATCACTTTCCACGAACTCATCCGGCGCGCCCCAAAGATCGTAGGAAATACATCCCGCTTGCTTTGCCCTGACCAGCGCTTCCCATTGGAGAACATAATTGGGCATTTTTTCGCGATGGGCATCCCGAGACATTCCGTAAAAGTACCAGGCTCTTCCCGCAAAGCGAAAGATTATCACCGCCGCGACAGGTTCACCCCCAACCTCTGCAATCAGAGGTTCAGCCATCCCGGCCGTAATTAAAGTCTTCCAAACAGCCAGGTAATATTCTTGCGTGCGAATTCCAAAGCCATCGCGCAGGGATGTCTCAGCGTACATCCGGTAGAGAAGATCAAGGTCTTTCAGGTCCCCAACTCGTACGTTGACGCCTTTCCTGGTCGCCAAGCGAATGTTGTATCGCGTTTTCTGCTTCATCCTGGAAAGCATCTCCTCAGGAGCAGGTCTCAAATCAATAGTCATCGTATTTCGAAATTGAACCTGATCCTGGGAATAGATCCATCCCTTTAGTGACAGGTCTGCGATCACCTTCTCTGTTTCTGGATCGTCAATGCCCCCGTCCTTTCCAGGTACACCATGTCCATACTCAACTTCTGGATCCATTTTGATGAAGATCGCCTGATTGCTTTTTGCCAGAGATAGTAAGCCGGCAAGAACCTTGCTCCGTATTTGAAGGTCATGCCAATCCTTTAACAGGGGTCCCCGAGGCACATACATCACCCGCATTGGGAAATTTACACCGCCCGCTGAGACTGTCCTGACCAGGACCAGGGCAGCAGCCTCAACCTGACCATCACGATCTCGCCACACCTCATGGATGGGTTTCCACCCAAAGCGTTCTTTAACTGCTCCCCACTCCCATGTCTGTAAGACATGGGCATTGGGCAGCGCAGCGATCAGGTCATTCCAGGTGTCTCGATTAATCTCAATCATAGCGGTGATTTTTTCATGATATGCAGCTGGGTGATTATCCTAATCTTCTGTTCCCCTCATTTTCATCCAGCGGAGATATAAATTATAAAGTAATGGTTGGTAAACCCGGTCCCAGGACCCAGCGGATTGGCATAGGCGCCCTCCGAAGCCGCGTTTAAATCGATAAATTCCCCACAAGCCATCTGAACGGTTGCGAAACTCTGCTTCTAAAATTTCCTGGTCATAATCCGGAATGCCCCACAGGTCATATTGAGAACAGCCTGCTGCCCGAGCCCATTTGATCGCCTCCCACTGCAGGAGGTAAGTTGGCATTAGATTACGATGGAGAGAAGCTGAAGCGCCATAAAGATACCAGGAACGCTGACCCCAGGAAAAGACGAATAAGCCGGCCAGTGGTTCTCCCTTGAATTCAGCCAGCAACAATTCACACTTACCAAGAGGATGAAAGAGGTCATAAGCTCTCTGGTAATAATCCAGACTGTGAACACCGAATTCATCTCTTTCTCCGGTTGCCTGCATTAATTTGAAAAATTGTTCAATGTCCGAGCTCGGATGGACCACCACCCCTTTTTTCTCCGCCAGGCGAATATTGTAGCGAGTCTTTTGCTTCATGCGCCCCAATATCTGCTCTTCTTCGCCGCCTACATCTACTATTATTGTTCGCCGCGGTTGGATAGCAAGAGGGCTGACATTGAATCCCTCTGACGATTCCCATTTCTCCCCACCATTTTCGCCCGGGGTTTCATCCGGTTCCACACTTAGGAACACTGCCCGACGTTTTCGGCAAATGAGATCGACCTCACTCCAGAATGCCTCTTGCAATAATGGAAGATTTTTATTACCTGGTCTGCCACTAAACACCGGACCTTTGGGTAGATAAGCGAACGATAAACCAATTGGTAAACGGCGGAACAATATCTGGGCACCAATGACCCCCTTGTCGCTTTCGACCACCAGACGCACAGCTTCCCACCCAAAAGCTGATTTCAACTCACCCCAGGTTGGGGATTGAAGGAGATGGGCGTCAGGGTGATTCGATAGAAATTTATTCCATTCGGTAAGCGATAGTATTGTCATTTAGAAGTGAATATATTACAAATTCATCACCAGGCAAGGATTGCCCTGGTCAGCACTGATCATAAAATAAGTTATCAAACAACAGAAGTCAAATCAGGAGGCGGGAAACTTCTCACCGCAGCACCCGGGATGGTCTCATCTATGATCCTGACGATAGAATCAACTTCTCCTTCACTCGCCAGAAATGCCAATTCATTGACCGTATTCCTCAGCTCTTGACCATCGAGCAAATCTTCATCAACAAGTTGAACAATATCGGCGTGGGAGGTAGGTTCGAATTGCGCCCATTGATCCCAAAGCTCTTCACTTAATTTTTCACCAGGTCTGATCCCGGTGAAGACGATATCGATGTCTTTTTCAGGTTCTAATCCGGATAACCGAATGAGATCATCTGCCAGCTGCATAATTCTCACCTGTTCTCCCATCCGCAGGACAAAAACTTCCCCACCATGACCCATGGCAGCCGCTTGAAGCACCAGGTGAACTGCTTCAGGGATAGTCATAAAATAGCGCTCCATATCTGGATGGGTTATTGTGATAGGACCTCCACTCGCAATCTGACGTTTAAAGAGGGGTATAACACTCCCCCGACTTCCCAAGACATTGCCAAACCTGACTACTGAGTACGCCTTTCCAGAGCGATGAGCTGCCTCCAAAACCAACAATTCGGCCAAACGCTTTGTTGCACCCATCACGCTTGAAGGCCGGATAGCTTTATCCGTCGAGATAAGCACCAGGCGATCGATATCGTTATTCAGGGCTATTTCTACCAGATTCCGGGTCCCAATCACGTTATTTGTAACTGCTTCTTCAACGTTGATCTCCATCAAAGGGACATGCTTGTGCGCGGCAGCATGGAAGATCAGCTGGGGATTAAAATTATCGATGACATTGGCCAGTCTGTCGAGGCTGCGGATATCGGCCACAACCGGGTGGAGAGGTAAAGTGGGAAAACTCCTTTCGAGTTCGATGCTCGTCTCAAAAATCGTATTTTCACCGTGACCTAACAGGATTAAGGACTCAGGTCCCCAACGGGAAATCTGCCGACATAATTCTCTACCGATCGAGCCTCCTGCACCAGTAATCAGCACTCGCTTACCACTCAGGTTAGACCCAATCAAGGTGGTATCGATTTGGACCGGGGCGCGGCGGAGCAGGTCGGTGATTTCCACCTCGCGCAAGCGACCCACATTGATCTTTCCTCCGATCAACTCATAAATTCCTGGCATCGTCCGAAAAGGAACTTCCTTCTCTCGACAAATGTCGATCACCTGACGAACGACACCTCCTGGGGCGCTGGGGATGGCGATGATCACCTCCTGGATATACCAGATATCGACCACCCGGCCTAAATCCTCAAGGGTTCCTTCGACAGGGATATCATGAATTCGCTGCTTCTGCTTGGTCGGATCATCATCGATAAAACATACCGGAGAGAGGTTTAATTGGGGGTTCTTCTGCATCTCACGCACAACTAGTGCTCCCGCATCCCCTGCCCCAACGATCAATATTCGCCGCGAGCGACCCTGGACACCAACTCCTCCAGAACGGCTCTCTGCTAACAGGCGCATTGCAAAACGTAAACCACCCACCGCCAATAAAGAGAGCAGCCAATCGATCGCCAATACGCTTCTGGGGAACCCCTGGTAGTACTGCAGAAAAGTCAACAGTACAATGACCAAAGCCACTATCGCCGATGCGATGGAAACTGCAGCCGTTATTATTCTCAACTCCCGGGTGCTGGCATAAGCCCAAACCCGGCCATACAGGCCGAAAGAATAGTAGACAAGCGGTTTTACCAGCAAAGCAACCACGATCATGGTGAAAGCCTGCGGCAGGTAAAACAGGTATAAGGGGCCTAGCTCCAACCGCAGCGCAAAGCTGCCGAAGACGCTGGCGACGATCAAGATCAAGTCGCCGATAAAGAGCAGGCGGTTAGGATGACGGAAAGGGGATCTCATTGTCCTCGCAATCCAAGAACCGTCGAAGGAGTACGCAGCAGGATCACTAAATCGGTCAGCAGGTTGCGGTGCTTGATGTAGTACAGGTCGAACTCAAGTTTCAAAACAGTCTCATCAATAGTGGAGGCATAACCGAAGTTTACCTGCGCCCATCCGGTCATTCCCGGTTTCACCAGTAATCGTGCCCGGTAGAAAGGTACATGCTGCTGAAACATCTCGACTAATTCAGGTCGTTCAGCGCGCGGTCCCACCAGGCTCATTTCACCTCGTAGGACGTTAATGAACTGGGGTAATTCGTCAATGTGAGTCCTTCTTAATATCTTGCCAAAACGAGTTGCTCTTTCATCGTCCTCTTTCGCCCATTGTGGGACACCATCCGGTTCAGCATCCTGGCGCATTGTGCGGTATTTCAAGATTCTGTATCCCTGGGCTCCGCGTCCAGCTCGTGTTTGAGTATAAAATACCGGCCGCCCGCTATCCAATAAAATACCAAGACTGATAAAGGGTAAAGTTATCAGTGTGATTACGACGCCGATGAATCCCCCAATGATGTCAAGCAGTCTCTTACCCAATTCATAAAATTCACTTACCCGGTTTTGATCGACAAACGACCGCAAGATCCAATCCGTCTCCAACAATCGGATTGGCACCCTGCCCAATAACTCTTCATAAACCGAAGGCATGCGGGTAATTTCCACTCCCCCTTCCTGAGCATCTAATAAATTCTGGAAAGTGCTTCCTTCCATTTCACCGGAAATGGCGACCACAATATCAGAGACACTCTCCTGTTCGATAATCTCTAACAGCCCATTGCCGCTGCCCAGCACCGGATGTTTATCAATCATTTTGCCGATCTTATCCGGGTCATCGTCAATTATCCCAACCAGATAGAATGGTGGCGGCCACAAATCATCGACCACCTTAATCAAGGCCTCTCCTGCGCTGCCTGCCCCAACCAGTAATACCCGCCGCATGAAAGCAGGAGCCGTGAAAATGCGAATATATAAGAATCGCCAAATTAGAGTAAGTATTGGAGCAGCGACAAAAAATCCTGCCACACCTCTTCGCGGAAGTAAAGAACGTGGAGGATCAGTGAAAGTGAAAAACAGCAGCAGATACAATCCCAAACCGATCAATGTAGCCAATGCCACACCTCGAATAGTATCCCCCCAATTGCCTGCCCGGTGGATATCATACAATTCGACTAATAGAATTACCCAAAAGAAAGGCAGCAGATAATACCAGGCCGGTGGGCGTTCCAATAAGAACTCTATTGAAAATTCCATGAAAACTTCGCCGCTAGCCCAAAAATAAAGCGCGACCATCATAGCGATAACTGCCATGAGAAAATCACCCACGACGAGCAATGTCCGTCGCTCGCGAGTGTGAAGACGCCAACGTTTTGATTTATGAACCCGGCTTGGAATACGCATCCTATTTACCAATCATACTCCAGACGAAGGCGGTTCCCCAGCTGAAATGCATCGTGGCAATCGCCAGGGGAACCCCGAATATTAGTGCAGCGTCACGCTTCTTGATCGCCAGCTGGATCCCGGCCAATACTAATGCCAGCACATAAATCAAAATTTCCAAACCCAACAGCCAGCGCGCCCATCCAAACCAAATCCCCAGGATCGCCAGGAGAGGGAATGAAATGACGAAAATCCCTGCCAACTGCCGCCATCGAAAAGCACCAGGATAACGGCGCAGCATACGCACTTTCCAATAACCATAGCGCCAGTACTGCCGGGACAAGTCGCTCAATTTGGCGCGAGCAATATATTTCGACCGGATCGCCGGGTCAAACCAGACCCTGCCACCTGAGCGGCGAATCCGGGTGTTGAATTCATAGTCCTCGTTTGTCAGCAAGCTCTCGTCGAAATTTCCAACTCGCTCGACCAATGAGCCATAGAAAGCACCAAATGGGACCGTGTCAACTTCCTGCGCCTGACCTCCAAGACGATAACGAGCATCGCCAACACCAAGTGGGTGTGCGGCGGCGGCAGCAATCGATCGGGCTTGCCACGCCTCTCCTCCTGCTTTAATCTCCCATAATCCACCGACATTATCCCCCATTTTAGCATCAAGAGCCTCTACACATCGTTGAACATAATTCTCGGCTGGCATTGAGTGCGCATCAAGACGAACGATGATCGCACCCTCAGCCGCGGAAAGGGCTCGGTTCAACCCAGCTGGAATTATTCGTTGGGGGTTGTCTACTACTCTCACAGCAATATCGGGATGAGCCTGCTGAAAAGATTTAATCTCTTGCCGCGTATTATCACTCGAAAGCCCATCCGCGATCACGACTTCCATATCCTGCCTGGGGTATGTCTGGTTATAAATGGCGATTAACAGCAGGTGGATAGTCTTCTGCTCATTGTAACATGGCACAATTATAGATACGAGAGGCATAATTAAAGGATCGGTCTATCACCTATACGCATAGAGATCGAGTAAAAATTGCTTGGGAAATCGATTTTTCCTTAAGGGTTGATTCTACCCCAGGAAAGCTGGTAGTTCTACCATATTATCGCTTCCTTGGAAGATCTGTCTCGAGCCTCGTTTCACGTTCAAGAGCCCGATTTATCTCACCATCGGTCTTGAATAATAGGCTTGCAGCATGACCCCTATTACCCTGATAGCCATTGCAGTAACGCGGCAAGCTCATTCAAATCGTAATAATTGAAGAATATCTTCCACCGCTGCAGTGAAGATTTCATCCATAACAGATTGATCAACCTTATATGGACCACCAAATACACCATCCTGGTAAGTCTGTCTGGCATGCTCTGCGCCCAATAACCCGGACACCTCAGGAGGCACTTTATTACCTTCAGGAAGGTCGCTCACCCGCGTAAATCCAAAAGCTTCCAACCAGTTTCCATGGGCCGGTTTTAATTGATGTCGCTCAGCGACTGCCATCACACTGTGCGATTGCCACCAGGCATACCAGGCTAGTCGCAAATCAGACATTTCATTTGCCAGTTCATATAGACGTCCCCGGACTGCATCATTGCCACCATGACCATTTAGCACCAGGAAACGTCTGAATCCTTGTCGATATGCAGACCTCACCAGGTCCTCAACCAGGTCAATCAATGTTGTCAGTCGTAAACTGAGAGTGCCTGGATAGTCCAAAAAATAAGGAGAAGCACCAAAGTTTAACGGTGGGGCAACCAGGACACCCGTTTGTTGGCTGGTCGCATCACCAAGTGCCTGGGGAATCTTTACATCTGTAGTCAGGCTGAGGTATCCATGCTGCTCACACGCACCTAATACCAATATCAAGCGGTCATCACTTTCAAGATACTGCTCTACATCGAACCAATTTATCTCTTCAAACCGCATACCACCTCCTTCATCTGATTTATTTCAGGTATCATCGTTGGCAATATTTTCTGGGGATAATGATGATAATGATAACCTGAGACCTGGTCAGAGAGTGATCCTGTTTGCTGCCGGGTACTATTTTGGATTGTCCACAGCGATCAGAGACAATAAGTCCTCGGGGCTTTCAACCAGATAATCCGGGTGTTCAGCTGCCAATTTCTGTTGGCTCTGGTGTCCCCAAGCTACAGCAACGCTCTTGACTCCTGCCTTGCGCGCCGAACGGATATCACTGACCGCATCCCCGATCATATAGACCTCACCATATGGTC
>JBEQLH010000024.1:0-4422 GCA_040326075.1 Anaerolineales bacterium | reverse complement strand
TTTCAATCTTTTCTTCCGGAATCCCCAACTGGCGTCCAAATTCAGAAAATTCCATCCGCTCCAGGGCTTCCAGGTCAGCCTGAGTTGGAGTACAGGGATACCCCAGTTCCTGGCACACCCGCCCAGCATAACTCAGCATAGGTGCTAAAGAATCAGCCAGCACACCGTCAAAATCAAAAATCAGGATATCTTTCATATCCTATAATTCTAATGTATACAATCCCTGATTCAAAGTTAAATGGTCTCAAAATCAACTCAAACCCGAGGTTAAACTCGAATACAAAACTTGATATTTCACGGTCTTCTCTTTAGCTAAGTTGGTTGGCATCTGCGGATAGAGTATAATCAGACATAGTTAGTCTACATTAAATGAATTCAGGTGAGTATTATGCTCCAAACCCCGGCTGCAGAAAAAGAAGTCATTTTTTTCATCGCCGACATCAGCGGTTATACCCGCTTCATTGTTGCAAATGAAAAAGAAATGGTCCACAGTCAGATCATCGTCCGCGATCTGATCAATACAATCATATCTGAAATCAAAGCGCCCATGCAGGTCATCCGCCTGGAGGGTGATGCAATCTTCATGTACGTCGACAAAGGTGACCCCCTCGTACGGTGGGAGTTGGTTCAGGCAACGCTGTTAGAGATCCTGATCACTATTTTCCGCGTGTTTTCAAACAAGATTGCTGAACTCACTCTCCATAAAGTCTGCAACTGCAACGCCTGTAACAATGTCGATAGACTGAAGCTCAAAATTGTCGCCCACAGTGGGAAAACACTATTTTTCAACATCAACGATATTTTAGAGATGTCTGGAACAGCTCCGATCATTGTGCACCGACTTCTAAAAAACTCCATCACCGCAGATGAATATGTCTTGATGACAGAAACCGCGTTAGAAGATCTGATGGTCTCAAGAGAAGATGTGGAAATGGGTTCGGAGAGCTATGATGAGCTTGGCACGATCAAAACTTTTCTATACTATCCACCCCCACCGGAGCCATATAATCCTGAAAGCAATTCCAATTATCCACAAGTATTTGTCGACACCCTCCGAGCCGAGGTATCGAAAGAATACTCAGTCGTCGCAAAGGAGCCCGAGCTGGGGTTCCACTTCCACACCGGCCGCAGATTAGCAAAAATGTTGGCTTATAAGGATGAATGGTTAGACGGATTTTCGGACGAAGTGATTGAATCGTTCGCCGGAACCGGGAATGTATTTAATCTTGGTCAATTAATACCGGGCGAGCATGTGGTGGATGTTGGTTGCGGTGCTGGTCTTGACAGCTTGATCGCAGCTAGCATGGTGGGACAGGATGGCCAGGTAACTGGTGTTGATATGACCCCGGATATGATTGCCAAGGCACGCAGCAATACGGCTGAAACCGGATTGACCAATTTAAAATTCATTGATGGCTACAGCGAAGAATTACCAGTACCAACTGAATGGGCGGACCTGGTTATATCGAATGGTGCAGTTAACCTCTCACCAGACAAAGATGCGGTGTTCATGGAAATGTTCAGGGTACTCAAACCAGGCGGCCGGCTCCAGATCGCTGATATCCTCGTGCAGAAGGCAGTGCCCAATAATGCCAAAAATAACTTGGATTTGTGGGCGGGTTGAATTGCCGGTGCTCTGCTGGAAGCAGAGTTAAAGCAAAAAATCAGCGCAGCAGGTTTCGTTGATTTCGAGATCACCTGGAGGGATGATATCTATCGCGACGCTCCCCAGAAGACCGCCGCTTCGGCATTCGGTACCTTGGGGATAACGTACCGGGCGCGAAAACCATAACTCAAAATCGTTATTCTGCTTCCCCAATTTGAGAGAAACATTGGGTGGTAAATATTAAGAGCTTCGCACAATATACAGCGATGCTCTTAATGTCCATCATATTAAATTACGATGTTGACCAGCTTGCCAGGCACGAGGATCACCTTGCGGGGTGGTTCCCCATGTAAATATTTGCTTACAGCCTCAGAGCTCAGCGCAAGCTCCTTAGCCTCCTGCTCACCGATATCAACCGGGACTGAGATCCGATCGCGCAGCTTACCGTTGACCTGCACAATTAAGGTAATCTGTTCCTCAACCGCCGCAGCCTCGTCCACCTCGGGCCAGGCCTGAGAGTGCACAGAATAAGGTTTTTCAAGATATGCCCATAGTTCCTCTGCCACATGGGGAGAAACCGGTGCCAGCATACGCAGATAGATATCCAGTGCCTCATCCCAGGCATCCGATCCAGCGACACCTTTTTCTCGAGCCTTATACATCTCATTGAGCAGCTCCATCAGAGCTGAGATGATCGTGTTGAACTCAAAAGTTTCGAAATCATGAGTCACCTGGCGCAGGGTTTTATGTAGTTTTCGCCGCAAGTTACGGGTGGTTTCACGGTCGGCCTGGCCTGACTGAACTGGATCGGTAATCAGAGTCCATGTCCGGCGCATCCAGCGCACGGTTCCTTCGATACCACTGCTGTTCCACGGACCACCCAAATCCCAGCGAGCAAAGAACATCAAGTAAGCCCGCACGGTGTCTGCACCATAGCGTGCCACCAGCTCATCCGGGGCGATCACATTCCCGCGACTTTTCGACATTTTCTCAGAATCCTCGCCGAGGATAATCCCCTGGTTGCGCAATTGAGCCATCGGTTCAGGACCCTGCATGATGCCCATATCCCGCCCGGCTTTGTGGAAGAAGCGCGTATAGATCAAGTGCATGGTGGCATGTTCGATGCCTCCCGTGTAAATATCCACTGGCATCCAATAATCGTACTCATCAGGATCAAACATCCCCTGATCGTAATCCGGGCTTAAGTAGCGCAGGTGGTACCAGGATGAGCACATAAAGGTATCCATGGTGTCTGTCTCACGCTCGGCTGGACGATCACACACAGGGCAGGTGGTTTGTTTCCAGGTCGGGTGCAGCTTTAAGGGGCTCTCGCCAGTAGGCAGCCACTCGACATCATCCGGCAGCAACACAGGCAGCTGCTCATCGGGCACCAGTACTGCACCATGCTCAGGACAGTATACGATCGGAATGGGAGTGCCCCAATAACGCTGGCGGGAGATCAGCCAATCGCGCAATCTGTAGTTGATGGCTGCTTTTCCAACTCCCTGCCCTTCCAGCCATTCATTCACCTGCTGCACAGCAACATCACCTGATGTACCGCTGAATTTACCTGAGTGGATCATCGTGCCGTACTCGTGATGGTAAAGTGCATCCTGGTAAAACTCTTCTCCCCAAAGCATTTCCATTAAAGTGCGCGCATCCTTCACCGCAGGCTCCAAGGATTTACAGCGCTTCAGAATACGCTTTTCAGTTTCCTCCGATTCCCATTCCACCACCCCATCGCTGAAGATATAAACCCAACCCGTCCCAACGACTTCATTCCAGGCATTTTCTTGCAAGAACTGCTTTGCTATATCAATATATATCTCCACTTTGTCGGAAGGGATGGTGATATAAATGCCACCTTCACCTAGCTCACTTGGAATGCCTTGTTCTAGTAGGGCTTGATCATAGCCAGCTTTCATTGTTCCATTTGGGGCGAAAGATTTGGTCATCCCATCCGGACGATCGATCACCGGCAAGATGGGGAGTCCGAACTTTAGCGCGAATTCGAAGTCACGTTCATCATGAGCCGGGACAGCCATGATGGCGCCAGTCCCATAGGTCATCAAGACATAATCCGCGATCCAGATTGGAATGCGCTCGCCGTTTACCGGGTTGATCGCGTAACCACCGGTGAAAACCCCACTTTTCTCTTTTTCCGCTGATTCGCGCTGTATATCAGTCTGGCGAATTGCCGTGTGAACGTAATCATGAACTTGCTCCCGCTGTTCCGGAGTGGTGATCTTCTCAACCAATGGATGCTCGGGGGCTAAGACCATGAAAGTTGCCCCCCAAAGAGTATCCGGGCGGGTGGTGAAAACAGTAATGCGTGCCTCTTCTTCTGAAAGATTAGCTGAATCAGCAGTGAAGTGCACAAGGGCACCATCACTGCGCCCAATCCAATTGGTCTGCAATGTTTGGACACGTTCCGGCCAATCTATATGCGAGAAATCCAGCAATTCCTCGGCGTAGTTTGTGGTGCGGAAGAACCACTGCTCCAGGTCCTTCTTGATCACCGGCGTACCACAACGTTCACAATGGCGATCTTCGCCCCATACCTGCTCACGCGCCAGGGTAGTATTACAATTTGGACACCAATCCACTGGGGACATCTTGCGGTACGCCAGCTCATTTTTGTAAAGCTGGTTAAAGAACCACTGCGACCAGTGATAGTACTTTGGATCGGATGATATCGCTTCTCGCCGCCAATCATACATGGAACCCATAGATCGCAGCTGTCCACGCATGCGCACAATATTGGCATAGGTCCATTCCTTGGGATGAATGTTGCGCTTGATAGCCGCGTTCTCAGC
>JBEQLH010000165.1:0-7140 GCA_040326075.1 Anaerolineales bacterium | reverse complement strand
TGGAACACCAGATTCCGGATGAAGAGATTGAAGTTAAGGGTAAACTCGAAGCGACTCGCGAGTTGGCTCAGCAGTCATTAGCAAATTTGCGAAAGATTGTTTACGGTTTACGCCCAACCATTCTCGATGATCTTGGACTCATTCCCGCTATACGCTGGTATGCCCGCACAAATTTGGAAGAGGCCGGGATTATGGTTGAACTGCACACCAATGGAGAGGTTGAACCATTACCCCCGCAATTGAACTCAACCCTCTTCCGTATTGCCCAGGAGGCAATCAACAATATCGTTAGGCATTCCAAGGCCAAGCAGGTTGAGATAAAATTATCCCAATGTGAGAGTAATATTCAGCTTGAGATCCAGGATGACGGAGAGGGCTTTGATCTCACGATTGTTCGCCAAGAGGCTCTTCAATTGCAGCACCTGGGATTATTAGGAATTCAAGAACGAGCAGAGCTGGCAGGAGGAGAAGTCCAGTTGAAATCCGTGCCTGGAAGCGGTACACAAATCCTCGTTACAGTACCATTCAGCGGTACGGGAGAAAATCATAATGAATAAAATTCGTGTGCTGCTCGCTGATGATCATACAATTTTACGGGATGGGATACGCGCCTTATTAGATGACCATGCGGATATAGAGGTGATTGGAGAAGCAGAAGACGGACAAGCCACAGTGAAGATGACCGCTCAACTCCAGCCTGACGTAGTTGTTATGGATATCGCCATGCCTCTGTTGAACGGATTAGAGGCTACCCGTCAAATCCAGAGAGATTACCCGCAGGTGAAGGTGCTGATTTTAACGATGCACGAAAATGAGGAATATATCCGCCAGGTTTTAGCTGCTGGCGCTCTCGGTTATGTCTTAAAAGACGCTGCAGCTCACGATCTTTTAGGCGCCATCCGCGCAGTTTACCAGGGCGAGGCTGTCCTCTCACCTGCAATCACCCGTCTGGTGATCGAAGATTATCTCCGCTGGGGAGATATTCGTCCCCCAGATTCTACAAATGGTTTAACATCACGCGAGCGAGAAGTCCTTCAATTGATCGCTGAAGGTTATACCAATAAAAAAATCGCAGAGATTTTATGCCTTTCAATTAAGACTGTCCAATCCCACCGCACCAACCTGATGAGCAAATTAGACCTACACGATCGGGGGGAATTAATTAAGTACGCCATTCAAAAGAAAATTATCGATATCTAACTCGAATAGGTATAAATCCCCAATATTATTAATAGACCCAGGGCTGTCTAGGGTCTATTTTTATGATCTTTAAGGTCTTTACCTGATCTAAATTCAGGTACATGCTTGTTTCCTGGAAACGCGAAATTCTATATCATATAAATGAGAAATTCTTTCCATATGTGACTTATATTCTGCTGACTGAGGGAGCATATGAAGATCACAACCCGTCGTTCATACCTACTCGCTTCACTGGGGGTAATTCTAGTGATCCTGGTCTTGTTCTTTGGGACAACAGGTCAAAGTCAGGCCGGATCAGCTATCCCTGAAAACCAACCCACAGGCGAAACGACCACAGATTGGACCCAGGTAAAAACCCTCTTCGCGCAGGGTGCCCATCTGGTGACGCCATCCAGGTACACAGCAGCCAGTCTTCCACCCGCAGAACAAGATCCCTGTTTGCATTGTCATATAACCGGGGAGGAAACAAGCCTTTGGACACCATTGGTACGCTGGGTATTCTTCGGTGGTGCAGGCCTGCTGTTTGCATTTGGCATTTACCGCAGTTCCAGCGTATGGGTCAGCCGGGAGCCATGGAAACCCATCACTACCCGCGCCATCGAATGGGTTGACAGCCGATATGATGTAGCTGAACCATTATCAAAATTCCTGAGTAAACCCGTTCCAAAATTCGCCCAACGCTGGTGGTACTGCCTGGGAGGCATTACCGCGTTTTTGTTTGTTGTCCAGGGTATAACCGGGATCATGCTCGCCTTTTACTATAAACCCACGCCAGATGCAGCTTTTGCCAGTATTCAATTTATCGAGACTCAAGTGAACTTCGGATCTGGAGTCAGGATGATCCATCATTGGTCAGCAAATCTCATGATCATCATGTGTACAGCTCACATGATCCGGGTATTCATCATGGGCGCCTATAAGAAGCCGCGTGAATTCAACTGGATCAGCGGTGTACTCCTATTATTACTTTCATTGGGATTCGGACTCACTGGTTATCTTTTGCCCTGGGATCAAAGAGCATATTGGGCGACCACCGTAGCCACAGAGATCGGCGCTGCGATACCTGTGATCGGCAGTCTGATTTTGGTATTTGCACGGGTGGGGTGGGATGTTGCCGCACAAACCCTCAGCCGTTTCTATGCCTTGCACATCCTTATCTTACCTCTGGTGACAATCGCTTCGATGGCTGCGCACTTCGTGATGGTGCGCCGCCTGGGCATCGCAAAGCCGCTATAAGCGACATCAATATCAACCAATAATGCTCTAAATTGATACAAGGGATTGATTATGGCAGAAATGGATATTCATTCAAATGAAGAAAGTGTCCCATTTTATCCGGACCACGTGACAATTGAAGCCAAAGTCGTGCTTGGACTATCTGCACTGGCACTAGTGATTGGTCTGATCGGTCTCTTCGCGCCTGTGGGATTGGGAGAGCCAGCCGATCCGATGAACACTCCGGCTCATGTAAAACCTGAATGGTATTTTCTGGGTCTTTACCAATTGCTCAAATATATTTCTAAAACTATGGGCGCAGTATTACCTGTCGCTGCTGTTTTAGTGATTACTTTCTGGCCATTCATCGACCGTAAACCCGATACAACTTCAAAGGCATATCGCTGGCGAGCGATCGCTGTCTCGGTATTCATGGTCATCTTGATTGCGATGACAATTTGGGGAGAAGTGAGTTAATCATGCCAAAATTATCACGCCGCGACTTCCTGAAGCTCACCAACCGATTTCTGACCGTGACAGGATTGGCAATCATATTAGGTCCCATCGTTGCCTATTTCTACCCAAAAAACCTCGAAGAGGTTCCCTCCGAACCTATTTTAGTCGGATCAGCAGCGGAGCTGCTTCCTGGTGAGAGTAGGACAGTACGCTTCGGACGCTATCCTGCTATCGTGATCAACACCTCAGAAGGGATCCGGGCATACTCAGCTGTCTGTACCCATTTCGCGTGTATCGTCAAATGGGACGTCGAGCGGTATGAAATAGTTTGCCCATGTCACGACGGCTTTTTTAATCCGTATAACGGTGATGTTATCTCTGGGCCACCTCCAACACCACTTGATCCGATCGAGGTTGAAGTGATTGATGGACAAATTTATGTAGGAGGTGCTGCTTGACGACCAATACAGTATCGGGCTCATCACCTAACTCTGCGCGATTATCTTCACTCAACCAGGTCTTACCACGCTTATGGGATGTATTTGTCAATGCGGTTCTCCAGGTTCGCATTTGGGATAAACCTTATGCGGGGATAATGCATGTTTTGATCTTCGCGGGGGTTACCATTCAAGTGCTCGGCACGTTTATCAACCTGACCCAGATGCAGTTATTTATCCCCCTATTGGAGCTGCCTTTCCCACGCGGCAGCGGTTACCTGGTTTTTGAATTAGTAATGGATTTAGCTGGAATAGCCATCCTGTTGGGTGTCTTAATGGCGCTCTTCCGCCGCCTGGTTATGCGTCCTAAATATCTCGAGTCAAAATGGGATGATTATTATGCATTGATTTTATTGGCACTCATCCCGCTTGCCGGATTCATGATTGAAGGCGCTCGCATCCTTGCTGCCGCACCGATCTGGGCCGCCTGGTCACCAATTGGCAGCCTGGCAGCAAATCTGATGCGTGCAGCTGGTTTGACACCCGAAGCAGCGGCCAGCATACACCGCTTCCTGGTTTATACCCATATTCTGCTCGGTCTGGCTCTGGTCGCCAGCATCCCCTTCACAAAATTACGCCACCTTATATATACACCACTCAACATCGGTTTGAAACCACGCCGCAAATCAAGCACTCTGGAAAAGATTGATGACATTGAAGAAGCGGAGCTGCTGGGAGTGGGCAAAGTCACTGAATTCACTTCCCAGCAATTGCTCTCATTCGATGCATGTGTCAGTTGTGGGCGATGCGAGGATGTTTGTCCAGTTGCCTTCAGCGGTATGCCGTACTCTCCACGAGAATTTATCCAATCCATGCGCCAGGAAATGCTTTCCTCCCTGGTAAATCCAAATGGAAATGGGCATAAGGCTGAAGAAATGCTGGGCAACGCAATCCCAGAAGAGATGCCTTGGTACTGCACAACCTGTGGCGCTTGCCTTGATCGCTGCCCGGCATTTGTGAACCCGATCGACGAAATTATCGATCTGCGGAGATACCAGGTTCTAACAACTGGAAAGATGCCCAAATCTATTGGTGATGTGATGCGCAACATGGAGCGCCAGGGAAATCCTTGGGGGATGCCGCCTGAAGATCGGATCGCCTGGGCAGATGGATTGGATGTGCGTGAGTTAATGCCTGGTGATGAAACTGATGTCCTGCTGTTTCTCGGGTGTGCATATGCTTATGATGAGCGCAACAAAAAAGTAGCCCAAGCCGTTGTCCAATTGCTTAAGCAGGCAAAGGTCGATTTTGGTGTACTTGGTTTAGATGAGATGTGCTGTGGCGAGACTTCCCGCCGCCTGGGACATGAGTATCTATTCCAGATGATGGTAGAACAAAACCTGGAGACATTCGGAAGTATCAAGTTTAATCGCATCGTTTCCGCTTGCCCACACTGCTACAACACCTTGAAGAATGAATATCCCCAATTTGGAGCCCAATTCCAGGTTCAGCATCTGACTGAATTCCTGGTAGAGCTCCAAATTCTGGAGAATACCTCCTCTACCAACGGTAATGGAACCAAAGGTCGTGTGGCATTTCATGACTCCTGTTACTTAGGCCGTTATAACCAGGTCTATGAGCAACCCCGTCAGCTTCTTTCACAGGCAGAAGTCGATCAGGTTGAGATGGATCGGCAAGGGGAAAACAGCTTCTGTTGTGGTGGAGGTGGTGGTCAAATGTGGATGGAGACTGACCCCAATACCCGCATCAATCAACGCAGATTGAGTGAGGCTATCGACGCAGGAGCCGATGTAGTGGCCACTGCCTGTCCTTATTGCTTATTGATGTTTGATGATGCGATCCGTTCAAAAGGGCTTGGAGATCAAATTCAGGTCGTCGACGTCGCCGAAGTAATAGCGGACCATCTCAGGTCATGACGTGGCTTGAAGTAAGAATTTCCTGTTCTCGGAAGCGACCTTGTACGAAAGAGAGGTTTTTATGAATACAAGCTGGTTAGTTGAAACTCACGGCGACCCGTTAGGAGTGGTGCAAAAGGTGATGACTGATGCCTGGGAACAGTTCAACCTTGAGGCCATGATGGTATCAATGAATGGTTCCTCGGAACCACACCTGATCAGAACTCCTGAAGAGCTCAACAAGGTTAACCCTTTCAAGCCCTTGATGACTAAAAATGTCACAAAATTTCTGCCTGAAGTCTTAAAGAAGGATCCTGATTCACAAGTCGGAATATTACTGCGCCCCTGCGAGATGCGTGCTCTTGAGAGTAAATCAAATCGGGAGGCGATTCACCTGGACAATGTCCTGACAATCTGCGTTGATTGCCTCGGGACATATCCGGTCGATGATTACCAATGGCGGGCGGAGAGGAAAGGATCCCAAGAGCGGTTGGCCTGGGAATCCCTACATTTTGCCAGGCAAGGAGGCATCGCAGCTTACCGGTTCCGATCAGCATGCCAGGCTTGCCAAACTCCCATTGGTCAAGGAGCAGATATAAATATCGGGGTTATCGGACTTCCGGTGCGGCAAAAAATCCTGATCGAGGTTCGGAGACAGGAGACCGTGAAGCGCATGCATCAGGATGAGGTCACCTCGCAAGAGGATCAATCTCTAATTTTCCAGCGAGAATATATAGTTGCGAAGCTTCTCCAGCGAGGCACCCAAACCCGCCAACGCCTGATTGACAACCTGGAAAGTATCTTGCCGAGGGATGTAGATGCGCTGCTGAATCAATTTGAAGCGTGTGGAGAGTGCCGGGAATGCTTTGACGCCTGTCCCATTTGCGTAGCAGATTACCCAGCTAAAGATCAACAAGGGTTATATCTCCGGGAGGATGTCAAACAGTGGATGGTGTCTTGCGCCGGGTGTGGCATGTGCGAGCAATCCTGCCCCAACCATCTCCCCCTGGTTACAATCTTTGCCAGTATTCGACAGCAGCTGCTCAACCAACTTGAACCAGCTTCAAAATTTCATTAAACCGCTTGACGGGGAAACTCAATAAGCTTATCCAAGATTGCGGGCGCGGGGAGTGCGCCCGCAATCGCGTATGGGGGAATTTAGAAGATCATTCAGCTGCGACAAATGCTGCTCCAACCATGCCGGCTCCTGAGTGGACAGATAAGCCTGGAGTGAGTTCAGTATAAAGGACCTCTGATCCGAAGTTGATCGTGATCGGCACCTGCCGGATTTGATATTGGTCAGAAACGCTCTCAGGTAAACTGGCAACCGTATCGGTGATGACAGCAACAGCTGGCATTATTCTCCTCAGTTAGTCAATGATTTTTTCGTTCAATTATTTCAACCAGACACTCCTGCCCACAATCAGCTCAGATTACGATAGCTCTCAAGTGGAGTGAAAATGCGACTTTCACTTGGAAGGCTTCTCTCCGAATTTTATATCTGCCATCCGCTCACAAACCTCCCACAATCGCTGAGCGATAACCGGATTATATGAAATTGTTGAAGACTTGACCGATTTCTTCTCGATATAAAATTTCCCGGTTTCCCCCTCAACTTCAGGCGATGAAGCCAGGTATATGATAGTTTCGGCGCCCTCTTCCGGGCTCATTCCCCCCATCTTCTGCACCAGCTGCACAATGGGTTTAATCGCGAGACCAGAGTTATGGCCAATTCGGGTGGTTACAAAACCGGGAGTGAGGGAATTTACCGTTACTCCTGAGTCTGCCATCAGGTGGGCCAAATGGTATGTAAAAAGCACGTTGGCTAACTTAGACTGACAGTAAGCCTTCCAGCCGTTGTATCCTCGTTCTAAATTCAAATCATCGAAATGAATTTTCCCTCGATAATGAGCTCC
>JBEQLH010000164.1:0-7143 GCA_040326075.1 Anaerolineales bacterium | reverse complement strand
CACACTTATCCCGTTCTTACTCAGGTACTTCCTATCACTCTTCAGTTGTTAAGGTTCAATCAGACGCGTATTCGCCAATGCCACTTGACATCGGCATAACGGTCTGGTGATAAACACACCTTTTCAATTGTAATAGATCTGCTTGATGCGAGATCCAATCTATGTGTTCGTTGAAAACATTATAGCGTGTTATTGTTGCAGTGTCTAGTGAATTTAAGCATTAAGTTGTGAGAGATTTATGAGAAAATTGAAAATATGATCCAAAAAATGAGATTTCAGTGGTCATCTTCGAATATTTCCCAGTACCCCTGGTCCAACTCGTCATCTGACAGGTGCGCATAGCGTTGGGTGACGCTGATATTCTTGTGCCGGGCCAGTTCTTGTGCAAGTTTCAGGTTACCCCCAGAACCATGGAGAATCGTTGTTACAAAGTAGTGGCGGAAGGAGTGGGGGGTTATTGTCCCTATTGCTTCAGGACCAAGGGCTTCACCAACTCTTTGTGCCACGATGTTACGTCCAGTTGTAGTAGTAATGGGTTTGATTTTCTTACCTGCTCCTTTATCATGCCTGGCAAAGAGGGGTAGGGAGGTCATGGGTTTACCAGAGGCGCCGTCAAGTTTTCCCCGTAAGGTCAAATAATCCCTCAGGACTTCTAAAGCACGTTTTGAGAATCGTACAACGGCTTGTTGATCACCTTTGCCAATGATCACAGCCTTGCCCTCATTCCAATCAATATCCCCTCTTCGCAAACTGCACGCTTCATGAACACGTAAACCGGTATCTGCCAAGGTGACGAGAAATGCCCGATCTCTAAGGTTGCGTAGCTTAGCCATCTCGTCCTTTGTGGATGTTATTGTAAGATTAATTGCATAATTTATAGTACGCTCAATGTGGTTTCTGGGGAATTGCGGCAAACGTTGGCCAACACGCCTGGCTCGCTGGCGAATCAGCATGCGCACGCGCGGTAGGTTAGGTTCTGATAAGCGTTCAGCGGCTAAATATTCATAAAACCCGTTGGCAGCGGTCAGGTATAAACGTTCGGTGGTTGGGGAATAATTCTTGAGGTACGAGGCGAACCAGATGATCGCATCTTCGGACAGATGGCTGATATTCGTCTTCTGAGGATCGAGTTTGTGGTTCTTTATGACTTGAGAAAAAGCGTTGAGTGCGTTCTTGTAGGTTCGGGCGGTGTTGACGCTGCGAGACAGCGAGACACTCTCTAGATAAGCTTCTAGAGCAGAAACGATAGTTGTATTATTAGCTGAAACTTTGTCCATGGGAGTATGATCCTGGGAGCGAATTATGTTTATGATAATGATACTTATCGAAAGCATAACAGATTAATAAATATATGTCAATGATTCATCCCCTACCCCAGCAGCAAACTGAAAAATCGAATTTTGTGTGATTGATGAATACAATGCTCGAGTAAATAGAAATATTAACTAAGTTGCAAACAGGTTTTTTATAATTTTCTCGGTGATTCAAATTGCCCTACCCTATTGAAGCAGCACAGATTACTGCTCTGATACAAAAGCAGTGTTTATGTTCGTAGAGTGAGAGATCTCGAATTGTGATTATTTGTTCTTTCGACAGTTTGAGTTCCTGGACTACCCGATTGTGGATGTTGAACCTCAGCGGCCACCATTTCCCCACAATTATATGCGATATAAGAACGTCTATACGAAATTAACATCATTTTATTACTCAAATTGTGTGTAAATCTAATGCTTTTTACACAAATTGAGCCGTGTATACGGCTCCGTGGTTGAATCGAGATGAATTCTAAAGATTCAAAGTGGGAATAGTCGGACAAGGTTGCCTAAAATGTATCCCGAAATTTCGCATGCAATAGCACTCCCCCATCGAATAACCATCAATCGGTGAAACCAAGTCAGGTTGGGTGAGAGAAATCTTTTACAAGGAATTAATTCTGAAGTACCGGATTTCCAATTGCTGCACTAAAACAGTTGCAATTCTAACTCAAAAGTAGTACAATTGTTCTAAGTATCACTCAAAATTAAACCAAATTACTAAATATGGATGCACTCAATAGATTAAAGATCCTCTCCTCACAAATGGATTTTGAACCAGCTGAGGACTATGGCTGCCCAAAAATTAGCCCTTCAAATAAATATTCAGGGTTTGTACACAATGCAGTCATGCCCAACGGAAAATCAATAGCCTTACTGAAAACTTTGTTAACCTCAGCTTGTGAGCGAGATTGTCATTACTGCCCATTTAGAGCAGGCCGCAATTTTCGTCGCGCGACACTCAAACCAGTAGAAATGGCTCATATCTTCATGTCCATGCATAGAGCAGGAATCGTTAAAGGGTTATTCCTGAGTTCTGGACTTTTCGGTGGCGGCATACATACTCAAGATAAATTAATCGATACTGCTGAGATCCTGCGTATAAGGCTGGGTTTTAAAGGGTACTTACACCTGAAAATCATGCCAGGAGCAGAGCGTGATCAAGTTGAAAGAGCCATGCAGCTCGCAAATCGTGTTTCACTCAATCTTGAAGCTCCGAATACTAAAAGATTGCAAATTCTTGCTCCACATAAGTTATTCATCGATGAATTAATCAAACCGTTAAAATGGGTCGAAGAAATCCGCAAATCCAAGCCAGGCTCATCAGGTTGGGATAAACGCTGGCCATCTGCGGCTACTCAATTTGTCGTAGGTGGAGCCGGTGAGAATGATTTAGAGCTCCTGACCACCACTGAGTATTTATATCGAGAATTAAGGCTCAAGCGCACCTATTACTCACCATTTAGACCCGTGGAAAACACCCCTCTTGAGAACCAACGCCCAACTTTGCTTCAGCGAGAAAACCGTTTGTACCAGGCTTCATTCTTAATTCGGGATTATGGTTTTTCATTGGAAGAGATACCTTTCGATAAAACTGGTAATCTTCCTATAGAAACAGATCCAAAATTATCCTGGGCACAGGCCAACTTGCGAGAAAATCCAGTGGAAATAAATCAAGCCAACAAAAGGGATTTACTACACATTCCTGGAATTGGTCCCCACGGAGTAAAAACGATTATTGCTACCAGAATTCACAGTAAAATAAAAAATCTTGAGGATTTACGGAAAATCGGAATTAACACAAAACGAGTGGCACCGTTCATTCTCTTAAATGGGCGTAGACCGAGCCAGCAATTAGTATTGCTATAAGCCAAATTGGTTATCCACCCAGATATCAACCAGGAACAACTCCATAATTAATCCTTGTTCATACCTCATGATCAAAAATTTAAGCAGAAACCCTACCATCCACATCCAATGTTATTAGTACTTTAGGAGATCAGATAATTTCTGGTAGATCAGGTAAGTTTACTGGTGAGAATGGAAAAAGTCGGGAAAAAGAGACCTTGGTTAATAGTCATGCAACCTAATATCAGAAAGAACGGGAATTCCACCTATCGGTCTTTCTGGAGGTTGTCCGGATTCAGAAGGGGAAAACCTATTAATCAAGAGGAAGAAATGTGCAAGCGCTCCCAGGAAGAGGAAAATCAATGCTTCAAAGGGGAGACAACCTTGTCATCAGGAGAACTATTGGAGGATTATGGTAAGGATTGCTGATATAATTCTGATTTCTTGAATTCTTCCCAGGCGCCATGCCAGGGTTCACCTAAGCGATGTCGCTGAGGAACCTGGACTTTGTTCAGTTTTTGGGCTGCTTGGGCTGATATCAGCGCAACCGATTGCCAATCATCTTTTTGGATGGCTTCGCCCATCTCTTTCGCTAATTTTCCGCTCCATGCCCATTCCATCCTGAAGCGATCAGCTTTAACCCAATAATCTCGTTTTTCCCAGGCCGCTACAGTCAAGTCTATTGTTTGGTAGATCGCTTCTAAATTGAGTGCGATAAGTGAAGCCAGGTCACGTGTCTCAGTATTCACCTCTTCTAAACGCATCAGTTCACGAATAGCGAGCACAACTTCTCTGGTTAATTTTTTTCTTTGCTTACCAACACCATCGAGTTTAATGATCCTTGTCAATTGCGCCTCCACAAGGGATTGATTTGTCTTATTTAGGATCACCATTATATCTAAATTATTGACGATGGGTGATCATAAGCTTATAATTTCACTGCCCATGATCGGGGAAGTGCTGGAATTGGCAGACAGGCGTGACTTAGGATCACGTGCCGCAAGGCGTGAGGGTTCGACTCCCTCCTTCCCCATCTGTAATTTCTTCTGATATCACAAATAAGCCATAATAAAATCAATCAGGATGCGAGCAATATCCTGATTTTTTGGTTGCTTTGAAAGTGATATAATCATCACGTTATTCTATGAAATGAGGGATGAAAAATTGAAAATTGAATCTGAAAACCTAGAAGATCATCAAGTTAAATTAACCGTTGAGATTGAGGCTGATCAATTCGAAGCATCAAAGAGAAAAGCGGCCAAGAAGATTGCTAAAAGGATTAAGATTCCAGGCTTTCGTCCCGGTAAAGCACCCTATCAAGTGATCCAACGACATGTGGGCGATGAAGCCATCTTAGAGGAAAGCCTCGAGATTTTGGTTAAAGATGTTTATCCACAGATAATAGAACAGGCTGAGATTGAGCCTTATGGACCAGGGAATTTTGAGAACATCTTAAACTATGATCCATTAACCTTAGAGTTCATTGTTCCTTTGATGTCTGAAGTTGAATTGGGTGAATATTCCGAATTACGCTTTGACTATGATCCTCCCGAAATAACAGATCAAGAAGTCGAAGCTGTTGAAGAAGATTTTCGCCAACGCCAGGCTGTTGAAGAAACAGCAGAGCACTCAGCTCAAGAGGGTGATCATGTTTTTATTCGGCTTTCCGCGAAACGATTTGAAGAGGCTGAAGATGAGCAGGCTGAAGAAGGGAATTTAATTGACGAACGGTCAACCTCCGTCATAATAGCCGCAGAAGGTGTTGAAACCCCCAGTGAATGGCCATTCGTTGGTTTCTCGAGGGAACTTATTGGGATGTCATCTGGAGAGGATAAGACCCTGGTTTTCACATATCCAGAGGATTCTGACTTTGAATCGCTGCAGGGAGTAACTGCTGATTTCTCAGTCGAAGTGGAGGATGTGAAATCCAGAATGCTCCCTGAATTGAACGATGAATTTGCCAAATCGCTCGGAGAATATGATGATCTGGAGTCCCTGGAGAAAGAAATCCGGGATAGCCTCGAGCAGAGATCTATGGAAACCTACAATTCCGAATATGATGACCAAATAATAGATGCAATTGTTGAATCATCAACCATTAAATATCCACCTCAAATGTTGGATAATGAGATTAATGATGTCGTTTACCAGTTGGAACGTCGTCTAGCAAACCAGGGGCTCGATTTAGATTTGTATTTGAAGACCAGGGATTTGGACGAACAGGGTCTGCGAGATGAAGCCACACCAGTCGCGGAAAGTAGGGTAAAGCGTTCACTGATTTTGTTGGAGATTGCACAGAAGGAAGAGATCAATGTTTCCGAAGATGAACTTCAACAAGAGACAGAAAAAACCATGAACTCTATAACCAATTTCATGTCAGAGTCTGATCGCAAACAGTTTGACTCTCCACAAGCGGTTATGAATCTGGCTGGGAATATATATGCCGAAATGCGTATGAATCGCACTTTAGAGTATTTACGCAAGGTTGCTCAAGGCGAGTTGGAAGCTGCGGCTGAGCAAGAAGAGGCAGCGGAAAGTGTAACTGATGCAGCAGAGCCAGTAGCAGATGAAATCCAGGAGGCAGACCTCTCATCAGAGGATGAATCACTGGATTCTGAAGAGAACGAAGAAAAACCAGAAGAAGAACCAGCAGAAGAACCAGAAGAAAAATCTTCCGAAGATATTGACCAAGAAAAACAAGATTCGGACGAAGATCCGAAAGAAGAGCAAGAAGAATCTGACGGATAATATTCTCGAAGAATTTCCGTTATTTCCATAAATCGTTTCTTGCATGATTCTTATATTAGTGTTCTGGAAATCCGTTAAAATCGGGAATGTGGTTCAACAATCCAAATTCTTTAAAATCCAGATCAATATTTAGGAAGGAATACCCCAATGAATATTTCGGACATTAATTCTCTAATCCCAATGGTTATTGAAACAACCGGGCGCGGAGAACGAGCATTTGATATCTTCTCTTTGTTATTACGCAACCGTTTGATCTTCTTAGGCACACCCATCAATGATCAAGTAGCAAATATTACAGTTGCGCAGTTGTTGTTTCTGAACCAAGAAGATCGCGAGGCCCCAATTAATATGTACATCAACTCTCCTGGTGGTCAGGTATATGCAGGATTAGCAATTTATGATGCAATGCAAATGATCTCTAATCCGATCAGCACTGTTGCTGTTGGAGTTACTGCATCATTTGGTACAGTTCTGCTTGCCGCCGGTACGAAAGGTCAGCGCTATGCCTTGCCGCATGCGACAATTCACCTGCACCAGCCACTAGGAGGCGCCCAAGGCCAGGTGACTGATATTGAAATCCAGGCCAAAGAGTTCCTTCGATTGCGGACAAAACTGAATGAAATCCTCATGAAGCATACTGGTCAACCAGAGGATGTAATCGAACGAGACACTGAAAGAGATTTCTGGATGGACTCGGAGAAAGCAGTTGAGTATGGTCTTGTTGATCAGGTTCTTGAGCACCAACCCAAAGAAGGTGAAGAATCCAAAGAAGGTGAAGAATCCAAAGATGGTGAAGAATCCAAAAAAGGTGAAGATTAATTTCACGACTCAAGATAATATATAATTAGACCGGATGGTGCCTATCACCGTCCGGTTTTATGTTTTTATTCCAACAAATGATAAATTAGTTAAGTGATACACAATATATGTATAACGAAATAATAATAAAAGCACTCATCCTCGATATGGATGGCGTATTATGGCGGGATACAGTACCTATCGTTGATCTACCTTCATTATTCAGAAAAATTGATGAGCGTGGCTGGAGCACTGTTTTTGTGACCAATAATGCCACCCGGACTGTCAAGCAGTATGTTGAAAAACTAGCCTCATTCGGAGTGGCAGCGAAACAAGATCAAATAATCAACTCAGGTTTGGCGACAGCCATCTACTTGAAAGGGAAATATCCTTCCGGTGGTCCAGTGTTTTCGATCGGCGAAGAGGGATTGTTTCG
>JBEQLH010000351.1:0-2473 GCA_040326075.1 Anaerolineales bacterium | reverse complement strand
ATCACGTTCATGCGAACATCACCAAAGCCTCCCCAGCTGCTTGGCTTATCCCAACCAGCCCATTCTTCAGGCAGGCACCAGCCGACCTCGTGGATGCCCAGCGCGCCATCTTCGAATTCAATGGTCAACCAGACACAGTCGTATGTCTCCAATTCATCCCATACCCTCCCACGCAATGCCCGGGCATAGACGGACTTAATCGGTTGAGGATGGTACCAGAGTATCTGGTCGATATCGTGGACCCCGATATATGTGAGGGGGCTGACGCGCCCTCCCAGGCGTCGTGATTCACCGATCGGTGCAATACGACGTGCATAAGCCGAGAGGAAGCGCCCGATATTGCCTTCCTGGATGGCATCTTTAATCATCGCATAATTGACTTCAAATCTCAAAATATGCCCGACCATCAGTTTGACGCCAGTATCTTCACAGGATTTAATCATTGCATCAGCATCTTCAAGCGAGGTCGCGAATGGCTTTTCTACGAAGATGTGAGATCCATGTTGGGAGGCAGCCAGAACCGGATCGCGGTGGCTGGATTCAGGGGTGGCGATGATGACGGTATCTGGATGTTCACGCTCCAGCATCTCTTCGTGATCCTGGTACGCGACCCCTCCGTAGGTATTGACCAGCTGCTGCGCATTCTCGTACTTTACATCAGCTGCAGCCACGCAGCGCGCGTAAGGTAGTTCATAGCCTACTCGAGCAAGCACATTGCCCATGAAGCCAGCGCCGATTACAGCAAATGTGACTTCTTCCACCTAAATCTCCTTCGCTAACCACTGGAGGGATTGTCGCCAGAATTGACCATAATATTCCCAGGGCTGGAAAAAGGCGGCCCAATGCGGTGAGCAATCGGTGGAAAATGCCATCGCCCGGCCTTCTCCGAATTCCCAGACTACGACTAGAGGATTTTCATCCTCTCCCTCACCAATGGTGGCCAGAACTTTTGAACCTTCCTTGGGGAAGATGCGATTAAAGCCTTCAAAGACCGGGCATTCATCCCAGGGGATACCTTTCAGAATGGGGTGATCTGCATCCAGGATGTTGACATGCACACCCTCGGGAGTTTCCACTCGGTCATCGATCCCTTTCAGGCAGGTCACTGGCAGTGCTTCTTCGACCGGTGTGTTGTAATAACCACCGTGACCGAAGCGACCGCTGAAGGAGGTCCATCCCCCAATCATCAGGAGTCCACCGCCGTTGCGGGTGTACTCACGAATGGCTTTCACGCGGTTTGTGCGGGGGAGTTCTGTGCCAGGAATCCAGAAGGGGTAGAGCGCCAGGACTTCATGCTCGATGTCGCTGAGGATCAGGGCATCGTACTCAGACAACCCTTCAACAGTGCGCGGAAATTCTGAGATGGCGACCTCGGAGGTCATATGCAGGACCTCGATCCCGCCTTCTTCAAGCGCATCGATCAATGGCTGTCCCCACACATGGGTCGAAAAACCTTTGACTTCTACATTGAAAGGCGAAGCGACAAATATCGGACCAATTTTTGCTGCTGCATCACCTGCATAGAGGATTTTCATGTTTAAATCTCCTTAGTTGAAAAATAGATATGGATTAAAAGTGTCTAAAGTTTTCCAAACCTCACTCACTCGAAAGCTACATGAGAATTTATATATTGCTCAGCCGTCAAAGCCCAGCTCACTATAACGACCAAGCTTGTCAAGTGACTTTTGAACGAACGGAAAAAGGACGTCTCCAAAGGTGTGATGTTCGCTGGCAGCTTCCTGCCAGGCTTTGATAGCATGATGATATTTACCGAGCAGTTCGTAGGCATTCCCCAAGAGGTAAAGGATTTCAGCGTTGGCCATTGTCGTCGGTCTGCCAACTCCCTGGTTCTCCGGGAAATCCAGCGCCTTCTGGTAATCGGCGATGGCACCCTCAATGCGTCCTGCCTTTAGTTGTGACTCTGCACTTTGTATGAGGGCTTTAACATAGAGCCAGTGGAAGCTCTGGTCCATCTCGAGGGGGACGAATTTCTCGCTGGTGAGAATTACAAGCGCCTGTTTGTATTGGCCCAAATCAACCATAATGGCAAGGATCCGTTTGCGCAGGTCTTCACGGATCGGATCAAGCCCTCTCATCGCTTCAAGCAGCCCGGCGCGTTTATCGCTGAGATCTTGCTGTTTGTACAGATCGTCAAGGTGGATGTAGAGATCCTGGTTGTTTGGGTTCAGGGTCAAAGCTTTTTCAAATAACTGCATTGCACCCTTTGGATCATCTTTTTGCTGCCAGTAAGCCAGTCCCAGATTCCTGTGGATGACGTCGAATGTATCTAAACTCTCCCGCGCGGCCTCCCATAATAGGATTGCCTCTTCGAAACGCTGGTGGGCGTAGTAAAAGTTGCCCAGATAGTATTTTGCCTTGTCATCTTGGGCATTCTGGTCGAGAGCGTTCTGCAGGGAGATAATCTCCCACAACCGGCTTGGGAAAGCTTTCTCCGGACTGGTAGTTTGAGCTC
>JBEQLH010000163.1:0-7226 GCA_040326075.1 Anaerolineales bacterium | reverse complement strand
CCAATAGGAGCTGTTGAAAGCATCTGTATGGAAACCAATTTCAATCATATAAACGAAATCCTTTCGTGGAATTTGCCCGTACTGGATTGAGCCCGCTCGATTTATTGAGCGGGCTCGTTTTCCTATTTACTCAGGTCGGATTACTCAATCACGTCCTGGTATTTGGTCGTGTCAAGATCCTTCCAGACATCCGGCCAATTGTCCATATCCTCCGCGCTGCTCAAGGCATAGTACAGAGGTGGCATATCGGGTAAGTAATACTGATCCAGATTTGATTGGTAAATATGCGGTTGTGGGAGAACCCAGCGAGCATCAACAGGTTCACCTTGCAGGATCATGACCGCGGCCAGGACTGCAGTCCGCCACTGGAAAGTTGGGAAGGAGGGAGCAATCGCGGTTAAGTCATTCTCCTTCCAGTATTTCAAGTAATCCATCTGGTCTTCACCCACCATCACCGGGAACTCTAATCCTGCATCTTCATAGGCTTCGAGGGCAGCCACAGCAGGACCACCAGCATCCATCCATACGGCATCGATTGTGCCGAAGCGGTCGATATAGTCAGACACAATGGTTTTAGTCTTGGGACCACTGTAATCATTAAATTCGACACCTACCACGCTGATGTTCCCAGCTTCTTCAAATACTTCCCTGGCAGCACCCCAGCGCTGTTCCAGCACGTCTACACCCGGGAGGATGCGGAGAGCGAGAACATTGCCGCCGTCAGGTAAGTTGTCAACCACGAACTTGGCCCCATCATAACCAAAGGCATATCCACCAATGGTCTTCAGGAAGGTTGTTGGGCAGTCAGTGAGCACACCTCGATCGAAGACGACTGTTGGCAGCACTTCACAGGCCTGTTCAACTGCTGGGGTCAGGGCTTCACTGGTGTTGGGTGAGATGATCAGGATATCGCAATCTCCACTGGCTACCAGGTCGGAGATATCGGTAATTTGCTTCTCATCGGAACCCTCTGCGTCGACGTGGATAAAGTTCTGGACAAGCCCTGCCTCACGGAGCTGTTCAACCTGCTCGCGCATAGTCACATATCCGGTCACGCGCCACTGGTTGTTTACACCCGCATTCGAGAAGCAGATGTCGAAGGGTGGATCCATCTTGTACTGGGATGTATCCACTTTGTTATCCAGGAGAGACTGCAAATATACTGGATCCTCGGGATTGATCGGATCGGCGTCCATGAACGCGATCGATTCTTCATATTCCTCGTCAGACCAGAACTGGGTGGCAACTACGGCTTCATCCATCTGGAGCCCTGGATTTTCTGGTTCATCGACTGCCGGTTCATCAGCTGCCGGTTGATCGGCTGCCGGTTCATCAGCTGCCGGTGTCTCAGTACCACCACCGCAAGCGGTCAGGGCAAAGGACAGTATAACGAAAATGCTGAACAATAGGTATAACGTATTTTTTTTGAGAAACATTAGTTTTCTTCTCCTTCAAAGGATTTGTTGTGGGTTCTATTTCCTTACTGATGCATTAATGTTTCATAGGCAATACCTCCTTAGATATTTGCTGCGTAAATTAACATGTGCTATGCTGTTCAATCTCTTCTCCTTGAAGTTATTGAAGCATAGGCAACTGCGCCGATAATGATCAAACCCTGAACTGCATCCCGAAATGGCTTGGGTAATCCAAGCAAATTGAGCAAGCTGAATATTGCTTCAAGGGTTAAAGCACCAAAAACGGCGCCGATCAGTGAGCCTCTCCCGCCCAATAACAGTGCCCCGCCAATCACCGCCGCTGAAACTGACTGCATTTCCAAACCGTCTCCAGCAACAATTGATACCCCCCCGTACCCACCTATCAGGACCCCGGCAACAACGGCCAATATAGCGGAAATTAGAAAGGCAATCATTCGTACAAGCTTGACCCTTATTCCAGAAAGCTGGCTGGTCCTGGCATTATCTCCGATCGCCAGGACTTGCTTCCCCAGGTTAGTTTTGTAGAACAATATACTCATGATCACCCCTACGATCACGAGGATGATCACCGCCAAAGGAAAACGGCCAATTACAGGGATGTTCTCGATATAGCTCCGGCCAAAATAGCGCCAGTTTTCGGTGAGATATCCTTTTGGAGCGCCACCTGTCCAGTACAAACCTCCGCCTTTTATCAACAGCAGCATTCCGAGCGTGGCGATCAACGAAGGTACTTTCAGAAAACTTACCACAAAACCATTTACCAGACCGACGATAATTCCAATTCCAAGCATGATAAGTATGGCTGTATATCCGGCACTTTCATTGTTATAAATTATTAATGAGCTGCCAATAATTGTTAGCGTCACAAGTGAACCTTGTGAAAGGTCGAATCCGCCAGTGGCCAGTACGAAAACCTGTCCCATGGCCAGGATCGCCAGGGGAGAGGAGCGCCGCAAGAAAAGAAGTATCCCGTCCGTTGTGGCAAAGTTTGGATTGAGTTGGCCTACTGCAATCATGATCACCACAAAGACAGGGTAGACGGGAGGAATTCTCTTAATCAAATTCCAAACGGAAATCAGCATGTTGGTCAATTGCATAGAAAGTGGTTTTTTAGCCGACGTAGTCATATTTCACTTCCTCTAGGCAGCTTCTCGACCAGAACGGATGGAATAACTGGCAACCGCCAGGATGATGAGTGCACCTCGCAGCACGGTTTTCAGGTAGGTATCTACTCCCAATTGATTAAAGACCGTATCTATCATACCAAACATCAGCACACCAGCCAGCGTGCCGAACACCCCTCCTCGCCCTCCTGCGAGCGCCGTACCTCCGATAACCGTGGCCGCCACAGATTCAAGATCATATACACCATCAGGACCAACCCATGGTGCCCCCGAACCAAGCCGGCTTACGATAAAAAGGCCGGATAAAACTGCCGTAATGCTGCTGATAATAAATGCTCCGGTTACAATACGAGCAGTTCTCAATCCGGAGAGACGACCAATTTCTCTGCTGCCCCCCACTCCGTAAAGGTGTGCTCCGAATTTTGTGCGCGACAGGATAAACCAACCTATGATTACTACGACCAGCAGTACCAGGACAGAAATGGGGATAGGACCTAAACTGTCATACCCAAAAGATTGAAAGCTCTTCGGTACCGACCCTTTATAATTGGCAAAGGTCCCATTCAAAATCCCTTTAATAATTAAGCCAGTTCCCAGGGTTGCGATGAAGGGATTGACGTTAAGCTTGGTGACAATCAGGCCGTTCGTTACTCCAATGACGATGCCAATCCCAAAAACGATCAAAATTGCCATCGGTACTCGTGCCGGGTCTCCTTGCATCAGCTGGGAGGTCAGTACGGCGGTTAAACTGATGGTGAAAGCCACCGACAGATCAATGGCTGCGCCAATCATGACGAAGGATTGCCCAACCGCGACAATTCCCAACGCCACTGATCGCACGAGGATATTGGTCATGATTGTGGGGTTGGATAATATATTCCCGCTGGCAAACACTTGGTCAAGCGTTACTCCCACCAGGGTGATGATCACCAAGAAATAATAAACAGGAGGAATATGAATTGCCTGCACCGCTTGCTTCAGGTTTTTGACCGAGATAGTTCCTGTCGTCATATTTTCCCTTTCTGGATCAGCTAGGCTCAGCGGAGTTGGAGTTGTCTTGCCCGGTAGCTACCAGCATGATTTCAGCTTCACTCGCTTCGGCTGGAAGTTCTCCACCAATCGTACCATCCCTCATCACAATGATCCGGTCGCTCATACCAATAATTTCGGGTAGTTCAGACGAAATCATTATGACTGCTACCTCTTGTAAGGTCAGTTCACGAATAAGATCGTGAACGCTGGCTTTTGATTCAACATCAATTCCCCTGGTTGGCTCATCGAAAATAAAAATTTCTGCCTTCGAAGCCAGCCACTTGGAAAGTACGACCTTCTGTTGGTTCCCACCACTCAGATCCTGCACCTCTTTGCTGTAAGAGTCCACCCGGATATCCACCTGTTCGCCCAGTGTGGGAACTAATTTACGGGATTCCCTGATCCCTTCCGGGTGAATCCAGCCAAAGAGTGGTTGGAGGGAACGTAATGCTAAGAGTATATTGTCACGGATGGGCTGCATGAGCAGCAAGCCTTCCGATTTCCTGTCTTCGGTAACAAATCCCAATCCCTGTTTGATCGCCCAGGATGGATTCTTTATCGATACCGTCTTGCCATGCAGCTCAACCGACCCGGATTTGAAGGGTTCCGCACCAAATAACGCCTGGGCCAGTTCCGTGCGGCCGGATCCCTGCAAACCTGCAATACCCAGCACCTCGCCCTTCCGTAATTCCAGGTTGATAGAGCTCAAAAAATCATTGGATCCATCTTCAACCCGTAATATCACATCGCCAAAATCTTCGGTGGAACCAAGCGGCGGAAAATAGTGATCGAGCACTCTTCCAACCATCATGTAAACAATATCTTCAGGGGTCACTTCTTGTGTCTTGGCAGTGCCAACATATTGCCCATCTTTGAGGACGGTGATCTTTTCGGCAACCTCGAAAACCTCTGCCAGACGATGCGAGATGAAGATAATCGCCAAACCCTTTTCTTTCAAGCGTGATATCAGGTCACTCAACAGCTGGACTTCTGTGCTTGTAAGGGAGGCCGTTGGCTCATCCATGATGAGTACTTTCGCATCCAGGGATATGGCTTTGGCGATCTCCACCAGCTGTTGTTCTGCAACTGAAAGGGAACTTGCCATCGCGGTGGGCAAAATCATCGATTCGACGCCAATTTCTGTTAATACTGCCTCAGCGCGTTTGTTCAACTGGCGTACATTTACCACGCCCAACGTAGATGGCTCTCTACCAAGGAAGATATTTTGCGCCACAGTCCGTTCAGGCAGTAAGTTGAATTCCTGGTAGATAATGCTGATGCCCATTTTTTGCGCGTCTATCGGGTGGTTAAAGGATACAGTTTCCTCCTGGAAATGGATCGTCCCCCGATCTTGTTTATAGGCGCCGACCATTACTTTCATTAGGGTAGATTTACCGGCGCCGTTCTCTCCTACCACCGCATTAACCTCTCCGGGGTAAAACTTAACTGAAACATCATCCAAAGCCTTTACCCCGGGAAAGGACTTATCGATGTTTCGAACCTCCATCGTGGGAACGTTATTGGTCTTTACCTCCGAGGTCATGGCAAATCTATCTCCAGTATTACGCGCCTTTTACATCACTCCAGGCAAAGATTTCAAAAATTCCAAGCCATCACGAGCGATGGCGTCCTGGTCCGGGGCAATTGTACGCCAAATATTTACAGCTCTCGCAATCGACTTGACTTCAGGCGTAAATGATTCTATTGAAACGATACCCTGGTAATTTATATCACTCAAAGCCTGGAAAATGCTTTCCCAATTTACCTGGCCGGTTCCAGGAACCCCCCGATCATTTTCACAGGCATGCACATGAAATACACGATCACCTGCTTTGCGTATTGCAGCAGCAGAATCTTTCTCCTCCAAATGCATATGAAAAGTGTCAATATGCAATCCAAGGTTTGGTTTACCAACATCTGCGATCAGCTTCAAGCCTTGCTCAACGACATTAACCATATCCGTTTCGAAGCGGTTTAACGGCTCAAAAGCCAAACGAACATCGCGTTCAGCGGCATGTTTGCACATCGCTTTTAATCCCGAAACGGCCAATTGCCACTCTCGCTCTCGGTCTGCCGGATCTTCAAGGCGGGCCTTTCCTACAGCTGAATACATTGGGCCAATCACCAGGCCGGTATCCATCTCGGCGGCAGCGTCGATCATCCATTTTAAATAAGATTCAGCATTGGTGCGTTCTTCTGCTTCCAAACTGCTCAGATTCCGACCTGGGCCAAATACACCGCACATAACAGCCTTCATGCCCTTTTGACGTAAGGTAGATTTCAGGGTGTTAAGTTCAATTAAGGCCGGAGATTCAACCGCTATTTCAATAAAATTAAAGCCCATACCCTTGATCTTATCGATCAGATCAAGATCGGTCTTGGTGGAAAAAGGCGAGCGCCAGATAAATGTATTTGCACCAAATTGCATTGATTTCCCATTAGTTTTCATATGGCGATGCTGGAAAATTTAGGATCACCATACATGTTCACTACTTAAATTCCGGGTTTGGAATGCATTTAGCAGAAGTTTATGTGCCTGCTTGATATAAATGGATAACACCGTAGTGGAAAATATGTTCTTTTTCGGCGATTATTTTACCATTGATGCAATCTCTTTCAGATTTTTAACGCTTACAGCAACCGCCTCACGCTCCTGGTTTTCATAGTCCGGGTGGAGCGAGTCCATTTCCACTGCTAAGAAACCCTGGTAATTTGCATCATAAAGCAACTGAGCAATTTTTTGATTGTCCACCAGGCCATCTCCTACAGGTGTTGATGAGAAGAAATACCATTCAGTGGCGTTCAGCCCCTTAACAGGTTTTAAATCTTTGATATGTGTTGCTAAGACCTTATCAGCCAGCTTTCTTGTTCCTTCAACCGGATCATCTAGTAGGCGCAAGAAGTTGCCAGTATCCAGATTCAATCCCAGGTAAGGTGAGTCAACGCGCTCTAAAAACTCAAGACACTCATCGGATGTATAGTCAAGGTGGTTTTCTACAGCCAGCTTGACATCATATTCTTCTGCCACTTTGACAGCATCTTTGAACCAGTCAACCAGAATGTCAATTTGCGGACCGTGCGGCTCAAAGCGGAACATTAAGCTGCTGGCAACTACGCGCATCACATCTGCACCAATCAGCTTGGCATTCTTGATTTGGTCAACCATGTTGTCATACTCACCGCGGTTCTTGCCAGCCTCCAGGCCATCAGGGTGCCCCCAGGCATAAACGCGATCGAAGCCATAGTCATCCAATAGAGTCTTCAGGTCTTTGAACCAGGCCTTCTCAAAAGAAGGGAAGAAGCATGATTCAAGTGATACACCATCCACATCCAGCTCTTTAGCATAATCTAAAAAATCCTCCATGGTCATGTTTTTTTCCGGTGCAGTTTGGTGAGGATATACTTCACCAAAGAAACGGTGGAAGCAGTAGCTATCAATACCAACTTTCATTCTTGTCACGATTAACTCTCCTATTTAATGAATGATAAGGGTGGTTACCTCACATAAGAAATTGACAGAAGATGAATTACTGACTGAGGTCATTCGATCCGTCGATTAGTACTGGAACCAACTCACCTGGTTGACCCACACGGATTAATTCAACCTCGATTCGTGAACGGTCACCACGATACA
>JBEQLH010000162.1:0-7233 GCA_040326075.1 Anaerolineales bacterium | reverse complement strand
CAAATATCTCAAGTCCAAAGTAGCAAGACCGGACTCGCTTGACTAAACCAGCGCCGACAAGCAGGTCGCTTTCCAATCCAGCAGTAAAGCAGAGCAAAGTTAGATCTTTGGGTTCTCCAGTTTTCTGGTAATGCCGGATCAAGGCTTTTACGAACGCCATTGGACGCCGGTAATTTGTCATCCCACCGAGTGCCAGTGTGCTGCCGGAGGGGACTTGTTTGACGATTTCAGCTAAATCATAAGTTTTATCAATCATTGAGGTTCACTATTCTTGATCATTTTCGTTTTCATCAGGAGCATCCATCTTGGGTATTTCATCTTTCAGTCCTGATACCAGATTCGAGAGTTCTCGAAGCGCATCATCTTCGTCTTTCCAGGGGTCACGTGCTCGGCCAGCCGCTTTACGCATCAGATCGATCGTAGTGGTTTCTTTTCTGCGCCGAAGAGAGAGATAGATCATTACATTGAAAACGATTACGGCTGATACAGTTAGACAGATGATGAGAAATGCTCTATTCGGATCCATTCGATCTTACTCCACAGGCTGGACTTCCCGATTAAATGATTACTCTGAAAGTTTGTCTGGCCATAATTGGGGGAAAACCTCTGGCAAGTCTAATAAATTATCGACTGAATAAGTTGCCACTGGATGGGCTTTGCTCGTCCCTACCAGCACAGTTGTAAAACCAATTTGGTAAGCAGGTTCCAGGTTGCGTGGGGAATCATCTAAGAAAACACATTGATCAGGATCGGCTCCGTTTGCCAGAGAGAGTGCTCGCTGATAAGCTTTCCTGTCCGGTTTACACAGAAATTCCAGGGCGCGCACATCGATAATGCCCGTGAAACAATCCGAAAGACCAAGGATTTCAAGGACCCGATTAGCATGATTTTCATCAGCATTGGTGAAGATCCACTTTTGCTGAGGCAGGCTGATAAGTAAATTATGCAGATTGGGATCGGGTGAGATGAATTCTTCCAAAGGTAGATCATGGACATAAGCTAAGTATTCATCCGAGTCCACCGAGTGATTGATCTGGAGTCCCCGTAGAGTGGTGCCATACTTCTCAAAATAATTGCGGCGGAGGTCTGGGATTTCATCTGGCGGGAATCCAAGGCGTTCCTGCATAAAATCCGTCATCCGCTCACGAATGGCCTCCCATAGGCCGTTGGTATTTGAGTACAGCGTGTCATCCAGGTCGAAGAATAAGACGGAATATTCCATGAGCTTATTATAAGGGATAGAGAGATGAGGAAAAAGGTTGCCCCAAAAAGATAACTCAAAGGTGATTCTGAATTAAATCTCCCAACCCTGCCACCTGATATAATTTCCGCATGTCAATCCGCATCCTGTCCCCGGAAGTGGCTTCGCAGATCGCAGCCGGTGAGGTCGTCGAACGGCCGGCTTCTGTAGTGAAGGAACTGGTTGAGAATGCCCTGGATGCAGGTGCAAAGCATATTTCGATTACAGTAAAAGATGCCGGGCGGGGGTTAATTGAGGTGGCAGATGATGGTACTGGAATCCCAGCAGAGGAACTTCCACTAACAGTTTCGCGCCATGCGACCAGCAAATTATCCAGCGCGGAAGATCTTATCCATATCTCAACGCTTGGATTTCGGGGAGAAGCACTGGCTTCGATTGGTTCGGTTTCTCACCTGACGATCACCTCTCGCATCAGGGATGAAGAGATTGGGGCGCGATTGCGGGTGGATGGTGGACAATTTACAGATGTTGAACCGGTCGGGGCGCCAATTGGAACAACAGTTAGAGTCGCAGATTTGTTCTACAACGTCCCTGCCAGACTGAAATTCCTCAAGAAGGATATCACTGAACGCCGTCATATTGAACAATTTGTCACTCGTTATGCACTTGCGTATCCTGATGTCCGCTTTCAGTTGCGCCAGGAGGACCGGCTCACCGTCCAAACAGTTGGCAATGGTGACCGCCGGGAAATTCTCGCCTCGCTTTATAGCCTGGATACTGCCCGTCAAATGCTGGAAGTACTGGCCGAATACGATCAATTGGAGATATCCGGTTTCACCAGTTCAATATCATTCACCCGTTCGAACCGGCGAGAAATTATACTGTTCATCAATGGGCGTTGGGTTCAAGATGCGGCGTTGGTTACAGCAGTGGTCCGGGCCTACCACACATACTTAATGGTGGGACGTTATCCTCAATCGGTTTTATTCCTGGAATTACCCCCTGAATTGGTTGATGTAAATGTCCATCCCACCAAAGCTGAGGTCCGCTTTCGTGAGCGCGATCGGGTCTTCAGTGGGATACAACGGGCGGTACGGCGTGCGCTGCTGGCGCATACACCAGTCCAGGGGATCGAATCGGACTCGTTCGGAGTGATCCAACAAGATTTTGAGACAAGGCGAGAAAATCACCCCTGGTCCGATTCTGAAGCGAACTTCCAACAATCAAAACTGACCTGGGAACCTGAATCGGAAAGCAAGGAAGGTATCCGGGTTCCCCTTCTGCGGTTGATCGGACAGGTTGCAGCTACTTATCTGGTTGCCGAAGGCCCGGATGGGCTTTATCTGGTCGACCAGCACGCGGCCCATGAGCGAGTCCTGTATGAGCACTATATGGAACAGCGCCAGACGGCTGTCACCTCCCAGTCGTTATTGGAACCTGTGTCTGTGGAATTCACCGCGGCCGATGCCAGATTACTAACTGACCAGATAGAGCTCCTGGTCCAATTGGGATTCCAGGTTGAACCATTTGGGATGAATACATTTCTGGTCCGGGCAGTGCCATCATTGCTGGTTGGGATAGATCCAAGTGCAGCGCTGCGCGTTCTGGTTGAGGACTTCGAGGAAGATGAAACTCCTCTAAAATCTGAAGAGGAGGCCAGAATTATCGCTCGGATTTGTAAACGTGCTGCAGTCAAAGGAGGACAGACCCTTTCGATAGAGGAACAACGGGTCTTATTAGACGATCTGGAAGCTTGCCAGTCACCACGCACCTGTCCGCATGGCAGACCGACCATGATCCATTTATCAGTGGATTTACTTGAACGTCAATTTGGGAGACGGGGGGCGCGCTAACTTACATTCAAAGGTAAGTGGACGGAAAAAGTTGTGCCGACGTCTACCTCGCTTTGAACATTTATCCGGCCGTTGTGGGCTTCAACGATCTTCTGGCAAATCGCCAATCCAAGTCCAGTGCCTTGGACTGTCTTTTCGGTTGCTTGCGAGCGGTAGAATTTTTCGAAAAGATGGGCAATCTCCGCCTGTCTGATCCCCGGTCCGGTGTCATTCACAGAGATAACCAGTTCATTCAAAGAACTATATGCAGTGACAGTGATGCTGCCCGATGGTTTGTTGTAATTAACGGCATTGCTGATCAGGTTGAGGACCACTTGCTTGATCTTATCTCTATCCCCCTTAATGGTGGGCAGGTCGCGGGAAATTTCTAGTTTCAGATGCAGGCTGTTTTCTTCGGCTTTGGTCTGCATGATCTCCACACATTCGTGCAGCAACACACCTGGATCGTAAAGTTCAGAATTAAAGGGGATTCTACCGGACTCCAGGCGCGCCAGATCGAGGAACGAGGTGGTCATATCAATCAATCGCGTTGTCTCATTATCAATAATTTCGACCACATTAGCATATTGTTCAAGTGTGACATTTTTGCGAAGCAGAAGATGGGAAGCTGTCCTCAAGGAGGCCAGCGGCGTGCGCAGCTCGTGGACCATTTCGGCGATCAAATCAGATTGTTGAAAGAGGCGGGCATTCTCAATCGCCACTGCAGCTTGAGCGCCAAGATCCATCAAGAGTTCCTGATCATCTTTTGTGAATTGCCCGCTGCGTTTGTTGATCGCTTCCAATGCGCCGATCACTTTATCTTTTGCAATTAGTGGCACACCCAGCAAGGATGTCGTAGTTATATTGGTTGCCTTACCAACCTGGGCAAAGTGGCGCGGGTCATTCTGGGTGTCGTCGATTATGATTGGCTTTTTGTGGGTTACGATCCAGCCTGCGATACTGCCATCCACAGGTACAATGAGTCCCCGCATCAGGGGTTCTTCAAGATTCGTGGCTGATTCAAAATACAGCTGCTGTTTATTATCATCATAGAGCAAGATCGAAGCTGCCTCAGAGCTGCTCAAGTCCGCGGCAGCCTGGGTGATGCGCCCCAGGAGGATATTTAAGTCAACTGTTGAAGCCAGATTGCGGGAAATCTCTGCAAGCCTGCGATAGCGTTCAAGCAATGAGGCTTGAACCTGATCATTCATCAAGGACCTCTTGGGAAATGAGGGGCAGAATGTCAGCGACATCGCCCCTTAAAAGGACTTCAGCCCGTGGATCAAGATATGTTGAACTTTGGTTGATGATGATCAACCTGGCATCGTTATCGAGAGCTTCGTGGGGTAAAGTCGCAACAGGGACCACCTCGAGAGATGATCCGACTACAAGAATGATCTTGCAATCGTGGCAGGCGCGGCGGGCTTTAAGCCAGGTTTGTTTTGGGAGCTGCTCTTCATATAAGATCACATCTGGTTTGAGGATCTGCCCACAATCGGAACAGGTTGGCATTTCACAACTTTCAATATAACGGGTTATAAAGCCGTCTGATGGATATTTCTTGAAGCACCCAATGCAGGTGAGCGATTCCAGTGTTCCGTGTACCTCGAGGACTTGTTTGGATCCAGCCCGTTGGTGGAGCCCATCAATATTCTGAGTGATAATTGTGTGCAGATATCCGGCTTTTTCTAAGATAGCCAGGGCGTGGTGGGCTGGATTGGGTAGTGCCATGACAATAGTCTTTGCCAGGGGATGGAACCAGTCGAAAAATTTCTCTGGCTGGTAGCGGAATGCACTCAACGAAGCGACTTCCATGGGATTGTAGCGAGACCACAATCCACTTTCAGGCGTGCGGAAATCTGGAATACCAGAGGGAGTAGAAATCCCTGCACCTGTCAGAACGATGCCATTCCCAAACGAGCGGATCAAATCAGCGGCAGCCCTGATCGCCTGGCGGATCTCGTCGGTTATGTTAGTTTGCTTTGGATTCATTTTTCTGTCAGATTACATTGGCAGCCAGCTGATTAATTTGTTGAGCGGTCAATCCTTCAGGCATAAGCATGACGATCGGTTCTTTGTCTCTTGAAGCCTGATAAGCTAATTCTCGATTTGGTGTGAAGGCGCTCACGACGATCATGTTCAGCTGATCTTCGATCTCACCAAAAGAAAGCTGCTGGCTGGAGGAGACACGGTTGAAGACGACTAATTTAATCTGGTCTCGAGTTATCTCAAGCAAGGATAATTCTGTTATCAGTGCTTGTGCTTGCGAGATGGATTGCGGCGCAGGCTCAACCATGATCACGACATTGCTGCAGTAAGGGAGTACTTTTTTGTTGAGTAATGTCATCCCCGGACCTAAATCCAGCACGACATATGTCGCCAGTTTTGGAAGATAGCGGGCGATCACTTCAAAATTATCGATGTTGGATGTGTATCTGGCATCCCCAAGGTGGGGCGAACTGTGCAGCAAACGAACTCCGGAACTGTGGTCAATAATCTTCTCATCGATCAGCTGTGGGCTGAGGTCTCCTGGAGGTAGCTCTAAGAGTTCGTTGAAACTTGTGCTTTGATCTAAGCCTAGCTCTAATGCCAGACTACCCTGACCAGGTCTGAAATCAGTGATTATGGTGGCTAGTTCAGTGCTGCGGTAGATGGCGATACCTAAATTTAATGACAGCGTGGAGACTCCCATGCCTCCCTTCGCAGCCAGGATGGCCAGCATTCCTTTTGTCTTTTGACCCGCAGCTGGTTGTTGAGGTTTATCTGCAGGCTTTAAGAGTGCATTGACATGGGTGTGCAGCTCTCGGGTTGATATTGGTTTAGTGAGATACACATCTGCACCCAGCTCTAAACCAAGCATCTTGTCGTCCATCCCAGTTTTGGCAGTAAATATTAATATGGGGATATTCTTGGTCGCATCATCCTGGCGCAGCTGGCGAGTTACTGCATATCCATCCAGGTCTGGCATCATAATATCAAGGATGATCAAATCTGGCGCTTCGCTGAGTGCCAAAGTAATCCCCCGCTGCCCATTTTTGGCTGCTACGATATCATACCCCTCGCTCTCCAGCATCATACCTACCAGACGGAGGGTATCAACGTCGTCGTCAACGATCAATATTTTTCCTGGCATAAATGCTTCCCAATTGCTGCTCTTGGTTGTCAGTCTAGCATAAAGATGGAATCAAGACAAGTATCACTTAAGCAAGGAAAATTTTCATAATGACAGCAGGATGATGGAGACTATAAAATCAATTCGGCTATAATTTGTATACCATGTTGGAGAATTTGAGCCAAATCCTGCGAGATGAATGCCAGTTAGATCCAGCTGAACCAATCGTGGTCGGGGTGTCAGGTGGTCCGGATAGCCTGTGTACCTTGGATGTGCTCGAACGCTGTGGTTACTCACCTGTAGTTGCTCACTTCAATCATCAATTACGACCAGAAGCTGAAGCTGAATCCGAAATAATCAGACAGCTGGCGGAAAACCGCAAACTCCCGTTCATCAAAGGGGCAGATGACGTGGCTGCTCGGGCGGAGAAAAGGCACGAATCTCTCGAAGAAGCTGCCCGGAATGCGCGTTATCATTTCTTGTTCGCCAGCGCAAAGAGTGTTGCTGCTCAGGCGGTGGCGGTCGGTCACTCGGCAGATGATCAGGCGGAAACTGTGTTGATGCACCTATTGCGCGGGGCTGGGATGGACGGATTGAGCGGGATGGAATTCCGAGCCTTGCCGAATGCCTGGAGCGAGAAAATTCCCCTTGTGCGGCCATTGCTTGGCGTGTGGCGAGCACAGATAATGGAATACTGCCAGGAGCAAGGCTTCGATCCGATCATTGACGCGACCAACGAGGACCAAACTTTTTTTCGCAATCGACTCCGTCACGAGCTGCTCCCTATCCTTGAAAGTTATAATCCCTCGATTCGGAAGTTGCTCTGGCGGACAGCGGAGGTAATGCAGGGTGATAGGGAGTTGGTAAACCAGGCAGTAGACACAGCCTGGCAGGAATGCCTGGTATCCGAAGGATCGAATTACGTGGTAATTGATCCCCAACGTGCAAGCCAACAATCCTTGAGTGTACAGCGGCACCTGATTCGCCGGGCGATTGGTTCGCTGAGGCCCGGCTTACGCGATATCGGGTTTGCTGCCATTGAGCAGGTGCGCAAATATTTCCAGGACTTTCAGCCACCCGCAGAAATT
>JBEQLH010000161.1:0-7238 GCA_040326075.1 Anaerolineales bacterium | reverse complement strand
CCTCCACCGTCCACCTCCTGGTCCAGGTTATCCTTCGTCACCTGAAACCACCTCTTCGTCCTCGCCCTTCTCGCACCTTAATAATTGAATATCATCATCCCGAGCAAGAAAGCGCCTCTTAAGAAACCAACGAATTTCCCCATAAATTCTTTTACCTGGCGCCCAATTTACTCAAATTGCGCCAGGCATTCAGGGAGGGATTTCAGCTCAATGCGCTTTGGATGAACAAAATGGGATGATTCCAATAATAAACAGCGCCCCTAAATATGAGTGTGTATCGCCTTGCAGTTGACGAAACAGGTTTCATGCATAAAATAGTATAAAATTGGAACAGCGTCTATAATTGTCAGGGGACGAGGGTCCGCTTTAAAGAGTCAATAAGAGCCGCAGATGGAGTTGACTGCAAACAACGGGAATACTATTGGAGGTCCTGATAAGATATCTCAGGTGAGGGCTAATTAAGATCTTCCCCACCTCAACTAATTTTTTTATCCTATATCAAGGAGTAAAACCTATGGACATGGAACTTGAATCATACCTGAGGCCGCCTGAATCTAATATGGCACCTTACCCTGCGAAAGCGATCACCCTGGCGACTGGTGCCAAACTGGTCGTACGCCAAGTGGATCGAGATGCTGTACCAATCTTGCTGGAGGCTATCAAACCCACACTGCAGGTAGAACGTGATTTCTATGATATCGTCGGTGTACGCCTGTATGGAGAACTTCTCGGGTGGTACCGCCATCGCGTCCGCGATGAATTCTGCCTGATTGGTCAGATCGATGGCCTGCTGGTCGGCGTCGTCAACAGCCGTATGTACTCACCTCAACTTGGGATCAGTTTCCACACCCTGGCCATTGAGCGTGGCTTGCGTATCGGTGCGCATTTGTTTGCAGCCAAGATGGAGCATCACATCGAGTATTTGAACCAGGAAGAAGTCCTGATCACCGCTGAAAGCCCGATCGGTTTTAGACGCTGGATGATCGAATATAGTCTCATTAAACGGGATGGGCAGCACGAATTGGGCGGCGCCACACCATATGCTTTGACTCGCGAGCTCTACTATGCCAACAAAGATCGCCTTGTGGCTGGTGAGCGACCTGTACCGCCAGATGTGATGGAAGTCGCCGAAAGGGAGATCATTATCGCCAGCGAAGAGGACATCCTGGAAAAGATCCTCGGCGCGAAGAGGAGGGTAATCCAATGAGACCCGTTGTCATTTCCGGCGTAGGAATGGTTCCCTTCGAACGCAGAGATGAAGATAGTTTGGTTGATATGCTCGCTGCTGCCGGATTAGGAGCCATGGACGATGCTGGGCTGGGGGATCGACCTGTGGATGCTGTATATGTTGGCAATATGGCTTCAGGTTTATTTAATCACCAGGTTTCAGTCGCCAGCGCTCTGGTCGACCGCCTCAACCTCATGCCAGCTGCCGCAGACCGAATTGAAAATGGACCCGCTTCAGGTGGATCCGCGATCAAGAATGGCTTGCTGGCGGTCGCTTCTGGATACCACGACGTAGTCCTGGTCGTTGGTGGCGAGAAGATGCGCGAGGTGGTTGGTCCCCGGGCGACAGATATTGTTGCTTGCATGACTCACCCAACAGCTGAGTATATCTATGGGGTGACTCTCCCAGCCATGGCTGGGATGTTCGCCAGGCTCTATATGGATAAATACGGGATCACACGTAAACACCTGGCGCAGGTCTCCATCAAGAATCAGAATAACGGGTTATTGAATCCATATGCGCACATCCAGATGAAGATCACCATGGAGGGCATCCTCACGCACCCACAGGCTCATATTAACAATCCAGTGGTCGCTGATCCCTTGCATCTATATGATTGCTGCCCGGTCAGTGATGGCGCTGCAGCGGTCTTGTTGACCACGACCGAACTGGCTAAGGAGCTCAACAAACCAGCCGTGGAAATTGCAGGAGTCGGTCAGGCAACCGATACCCATACACTTCAAGAGCGCAGTGATCCCACTGATCTAAAAGCAGTAACTATCGCTGCCGAAAGAGCCTTCTCAATGGCTGGTATCCAACCTGGGGACATCGATGTAGCTGAACTTCATGATGCTTTCACCATCCTCGAAATTGCAGAGAGCGAGCATGTTGGCTTTTTCGAAAAAGGGGAAGGCGCTAAAGCTCTTGAGAGTGGTGAAACTCAGATCGATGGAAAACTACCGATCAATCCTTCCGGTGGGCTGAAAGCGCGCGGCCATCCAGTCGGTGCGACAGGTGTCGCACAGGCTGTGGAGTTGGTCTGGCAGCTGCGGGGAGAAGCCGGAGAACGTCAGGTAAAAGACGCTGCCAATGGCTTCTCGTTGAATTTCGGTGGGTTTGGCAACAATGTGCTCGCTTTTGTGTTCAGGAGGGAAGCATGAATACCATCACAGCCTACAAATGCACAAACTGCAGTCATGTCATGTTTCCGAGACACGAACGCTGCTTGAACTGCAATGAAAGAGAGTTCGAGGAGATTGAGCCAACAAAGAAGGGTAAACTGCTGACCTATACTGTGGTAAATGAATTACCTTGGGGAATTGATGAGCGGGGCCGCGTAATTGGTGTCGTTGAATTCGAAAACGGTATCAGGGCTTTGGGATTGATAAAATCGGATGATCCCAAGATTGGCATGAACCTCACTACTGATTGGGGTGTGGTCAGAGTCATTGGAGGTCTGGAGACTTACGGCCTCACCTTCCATTAATTAAGTTCTAGGTGCGTCGCACATAAGAGGTGCGACGCACCTTTTGTCTCTAATTCTATTGATTTATCTCAGGTAACGAAAGCCTCGCTAAGCTTGTTCAATTGCGCGACGTGAGCGGAGTCATAGGCGTCGCCGTGCTTCGTTTTCGGCATCTCCGCTTTCTTGGCCATCAGCTGCTCGTATCGCTCATCATCCACGAAGGCCACGCAGCGCCCGATGCTGGCTTCCCCATCCACAAATCGCCAGGGGAAGAAACCAATCGTAGCCCTCTGGTTTAGCAGCAAATCAATCTCCCCACCAATACATTCGGCGTGGATGATGCCATGAGGGAACATCTCGATATGCATCAGCTGGTATTTTGAGTCATCAAAAAACTCTGCCAGTGTCATGTTGAATTTCGCTTTGAAGAGTTTCTCCGCCTGGCGAGCCTGACGCGGCATCCAATCACGAACGATGGTGTTCATGGGATGGTCCGCACTGCCGCAATCGACACCGATCCAGCGCAGTTTTTTGGCTTTTGCCCATTCTGCAAACTCGCGATCTGGTCCTGGGTGTTTAACCATATAGCGGATTTCGTCCGCGGTATCATGGTCCCAACCGAAATGATGGTAGCCGGTGTGGATGATCAGAATATCACCTTCTCTCACCTCCACCCGGTCTTCGACCATCTGGCTGGTATAGACATCGTAGTCCCCCGCTGCATCGCTCAGGTCAACGATCGCCCCCTCATTGACCAGGAAATCCATCTCCAACTCGGCCATGTCCTTTCCAGGGGTATAGAAATGGATTTCGCCATCCAGGTGCGTGCCGATGTGATTTGAATGGGTCACCAATTGTCCATTAGCACCATTGGGGGCCAGGCGTTTAAAGTACTTAACCTGGAGTGGTTCATAGGTCGGCCAGGGTGGCGTGCCAATCCCAAGCGGGATAGTTAAATCAATCGTTTTCATTAATTCGTCTCCTTAGATCATAATTATTATTTGCTTTGTATGCACGATCACTTCACAATTCCAGCCTCGAGCATGGCCAGATACACTTTTTCTGCAGTAAAAGGAGGACCATCAAAGCGTACACCCACTGCATCGTAAATAGCGTTGGCAATCGCCGGGACAGTAGGCACCATCGAATGTTCTCCTACTCCACGGGCACCCCAAGGGCCGTCATCCTGGGGAACTTCAACGATTATAGACTGGATCCCCTCGGGGATATCGCTCGAAGTAGCGATCCGATAATCTACAAAGCTCGGGTTCTGTACGAAACCATCTTTCAGCTGCAGGCTTTCAAATAACGCCGAGCTCATCCCCTGAATAAAACCACCTTCGATCTGTGCCTTTACCAGATCAGGATTGATCGCCCGTCCCACATCAAAGGCTGCGGCTCCACGGATTACTTCGATCTGACCCGTATCCAGGTCAACTTCCAGTTCCACAGCTTGAGCCCCGGTGGTGTAGTGAACCACAGCCCGTTCTCCCTGGCCAGTTTCGGGGTCCAACCCGGTCACGTAGTTGGGCATGAATTTTCCCCGCCCAATCACTGGCCCTCCGATCCAACCCTGATCATCTGGTTTTGGCAATCCATAGATGACGATATCCTTCAGTGGAATCTCCCGCTCGCTTATATATGAAACAACCATGCCGTTAAGGATGTCCAGGTTTTCTGGTTCCTCTTCCCAGGCTTCGGCTGTCATTTCAAGGATTTGCCAGCGAGCATCCTTTGCCGCATTTACGACAGCATTTCCCATGCTCCAGGTAAGCCGGCTGGCGACAGTTTGCCATTCATAGGGGCTGTACCGGGTATCGACTGGCGTTGACACCTTCACCCATTCATATGGAACGCCTAAACCTGCAGCTGCCATCTGGGCAACCACAGTGAAAGCTCCCTGACCCAGGTCTTGACCACCAACTCCAACAGCCACCCGGCCGTCTTCTGTCAACTCCACCCAGGCACTTGACCCGGCATTGGGTGGCATGGCGGGAGCCTTCCACATCAAGGCCAGGCCCTTTCCTCGTCGTTTATTAGGTGCGCTTGGAGGATCTTTTTGCCCCCATCCGATCGCCTCAGCAGTCTTCTCCAGGCACTGTGATAGGCCGGTTGGATGCATCTTACTGCCAGTGACCAGGATGCTGTTATCCTTGACGCAGTTGAGCCTTCTAAACTCAACCGGGTCCATCCCAATTTGCAATGAAAGTTCATCAATACACTGCTCTAACCCGGCGTGCATTTCCGGCATTCCAAACCCGCGCATGGGACCGCCAACGGGGTGGTTGGTGTACACGCAATAACTGTCGGTTTTTACATTGGGCACCTCGTACGGTCCACTGCTGCTGTATCCGCTGGCTCGAGTAATATTGACGCCATATTCCGTGTAAGCACCTGCATCCCAGTAAAACCTGTTCTCCATCGCCAGCAAGTTTCCATCTTCATCGCAGCCCATCTTGAAGTAGGCGATCAGACCCTGGCGCACAAAGGCTGTGAAGAATTCCTCCTCCCGGGTCAACAGCAGCTTAACCGGACGACCCTTAACCTTGCTGGCAATGGCTACTGCCAGGGATTCCATACTGACACCCGCCTTGCTGCCAAACCCACCACCGACATAAGGTGCTATAACTCGCATATCACTTTGGGAGATGCCTAAGGCCTGAGCAATCAGATTTCTCTGGGCAAATGGGGACTGTGAACTCCCCCACAGGGTGACTTTACCAATTTCATCTACCTGTGCAACTGCAACGTGCGGTTCAATTGGGACATGCTGGATATGCGGAATATGGTACTTGTTTTCAACTATCGCCGCACATTTTTCCCAGGCGCTATCCGCATCCCCTTTGCGGATTTTGAAATAGTTAGATAAATTAGTCCCCGGTTGTGGGAGAATAAAATTTGCCGCCTTATATCCCGCCAGATCGGGATGGATCAATGTAGATTCAGGACTGGCTCCATACTCTGCATCAACAACCGGCTCCAGGACTTCATATTCAACCTCGATCAATTCCAGCGCATCTTCAGCAATCCTTTCATTGATCGCAGCTACACCAGCGACAGGGTCACCTACATAGCGGACCCGATCTCGGCAGAAGATATGTCTATCCAATAAATAAAGACCGATGTATCCCGGAAAATCATCCCCGGTGACGACTGCCTTTACTCCTGGTAAAGCTTCTGCTTTACTGGTATCGATCGATTTTATTAGGGCATGAGGATGCGGGCTGCGTAAAATCCGCGCAAATAACAGCGCGTTGCCAAATTGAATATCGTCAGCGAAGACTGCCGCACCAGTTGCTTTCTCGCGGGCGTCTATCCGGGGTTTGCTCTCACCAACCGGTTTGGGAATTTCAGTCTTAATCTCACCTCTTACCATTAGTGATCTCCTCTCACAATTTAGCAGCTTCTTTGACACTTTCTACGATGCGCCCATAACCTGTGCAGCGGCACAAATTACCAACCAACGCGGTTTTGATTTCATCTTCGCTAGGATTAGGATTTCGATCAATCAATGCCCGCGATGAGATCAATATACCAGGTGTACAAAACCCACACTGGACACCGCCCGCATCAATAATCGCGGATTGGACTGCATCTAATTGAGCATCTTGCGCCAAACCCTCAACTGTGATGATCTCAGCGCCATCACATTCAACCGCTAATACCAGGCAGCTGTTTACCGGTTCTCCGTTCATCATTACCGTGCAGGCGCCGCATTCACCCGCCGCGCATCCATTTTTAGTTCCTGTGAAAGCCAGGCTTTCCCGCAGCATTTCTAATAAGGTCATATTTCCAGACACATCAACTTGCTCTAGCTCACCATTGATGTTTAGATTAATCCGATGAAAACCCATACTATCCTCCAGTATAAAATTGATTGGACTGATCAATCCAATGTTGGCATATTTCTCTTTGGGCCGATTAATCTACCGGCTTGATTTTTTCCCATACATCACTTAATGCTCTTAGAGATAGATTGCGGACCATATATTTCCGGTAGCGGGCGCTGCCACGTACGTCGTCGATTGGTGTGCAGGTGTCCATCGCAGCTTGAGCCGCTTCGGACAGAGTCTCTTCAGTAACAGGATTCTGCCTGAGAATTTCTTCCACCCTATCCACCACCAGGGGCACCGGAGCGACTGAGGCCAATGCCAGTTTCATGGAATACCCGGATCCGCTACCTTTATCAGGATAACCGATCGCAGTCACGCCGACGATTGCCAGGTCGCTGGCTCTGTTTCGACCCAGCTTGATATATTTGCCTCTCAGGCCATCCGGTGGGATAGGAAAATGGATTGAAGTGACAATATCGCCGACTTGTAAAGCTGTTTGCCCGGGACCGTGGAAGAAACCCTTAAGCGGCTCATGGCGCATCCCACCTTCACCATGAATTGTGAGCTCACCATCCAGCAAAAGACAGGCTCCAATCGTATCTCCTGCGGGAGAGGCATTGCAGATATTCCCCACAATTGAAGCTCGCGTTCTCAACTGGTAGCTGGCGACACTCTGAGCAGCTTCAGATAATACCTGGTAGTGGTCCTTCAC
>JBEQLH010000160.1:0-7257 GCA_040326075.1 Anaerolineales bacterium | reverse complement strand
TGTACCGGATGGCAGCTATTTATCTCCCCCTGGTCGAACGTTGAGTGGCCTCTCCAGAACTTACCCAATTCCGAATAGCATCCTGAAAAAGTATTAGAACATAACTAAATCTCAGAATGCGCGGGATAGATTCTAACTTTACTTCAACCATCCCATCAGTATAAATACCGGCCTAATTCCACACAAGTAATCGGATTCAGGCCGGTTTGCTCAGCAAAGTTCAAGACATTGAATTAAAGTCTCAGTTCTTAGTATTGTTCGAGATATCAGGTCCCCTCTTCCCAGGAATTTAAATAGGCGATTTGCTGCTCAGAAAGCACATCTATCTTAACATCCATCGCCTCCAACTTCAGACGGGCGATATCCCGGTCGATCTCTTCGGGGACGCTGTAAACTTTATTCTCAAGCGAATTGGCATTCAAGGTCATATATTCAAGGCTCAGCGCCTGGTTAGCAAATGACATATCCATTACGCTGGCGGGATGACCTTCTGCAGCTGCCAAATTGATCAGCCGGCCTTCTCCTAAGATATTGATTCGCCGCTCATCAGGCAAGACATATTGTTCAACAAACGGCCTGACAAGTCGCTTCTCAGTCGACATTTCCTCCAGTGAAGGGATATTGATCTCAACATTGAAGTGACCAGAATTGGCAACAATTGAACCGTCCTTCATCACCTCAAAGTGTTGCTGATCGATGACGTTGATATCACCGGTCAGGGTCACAAAGATATCACCGATGGTGGCAGCTTCAGACATCGGCATGACACGGAAACCATCCATAACAGCCTCTAAAGCTGGCAGAGCATCAACTTCAGTGACGATAACGTTAGCACCCATCCCCCGGGCGCGCATCGCCAATCCCCTTCCACACCAACCATAACCTGCCACAACGAAATTTTTTCCTGCCAGGAGGATATTGGTTGCCCGGATGATGCCATCCAAAGTTGATTGACCGGTACCATAGCGATTATCGAATAAATGCTTGGTCATAGCGTCATTAACGGCCACAACCGGAAATGTCAATGCACCATCAGCTGCCATGGCGCGCAGCCGGATGACACCTGTCGTCGTCTCTTCAGTTCCACCAATGACATGCTCCAGCATTTCCCGACGGTCTTTATGCAGCGTACTGACCAGATCTGCTCCATCATCCATTGTTATGTTGGGTTGATGGTCTAAGGCAGCGTTGATATGCTGGTAATAGGTGACATTATCCTCACCCTTGATCGCATAAACCGGAATCTCTGAATGTGTAACCAGGGATGCGGCGACATCATCCTGAGTAGAAAGTGGGTTTGAGGCGGTCAGTACAACATCTGCACCACCATCATGCAAGGTCTGCATTAAATTGGCGGTTTCTGTGGTTACATGCAGGCAAGCTGCAATGCGAATACCTTCAAGAGGTCGTTCTTTTGCAAAACGCTCCCGAATCAATTTCAAGACAGGCATTTCATGGTTGGCCCAATCAATTCTCCTTCGGCCTCCTTCAGCCAGATTCATGTCTTTAATATCATGTTTTTCCATCTTGTTCTCCAAATTTGGTTTAATTTTAGAATTTAGTATGAAAGCTGTTATTTCAATCCAGCAGTGCTTCCAATTTCCCGTGATCATCAAAGTGTTGGCGGAAGCGAGATACAAACTCGCCTGGTGAAAACGAATGCCCTTGCGGCCCCTCCTGTTCCAGACAAAAGGCCGCTGCCACAGCACCCATCTGCCCACAGATCTCCAAATCCCAACTCCGCGCATAGCCAGATAGAAATCCACCTCGAAATGCATCACCAACCCCGGTTGGATCGGTGATCTGGTGAGGAGCAACTACTGGAACCTGGACTTCATCCTCACCCCAAGAAATTACGGAGCCTTTCTCTCCAAGTGTGACCACTGAAAATTGGGAGCAGTCTCGTATTTCCTGTACCGAATATCCGGTTCGCTTCTGGATCATACCCAATTCGTATTTGTTGACAAACAATGCCAATGAACCTTCTAATCCTTCCTTGAGTTCCTCACCGCTGAGACGGGGGATTTGCTGGCTGGGGTCATAGATATATGGAATGCCAGACTGCTTGCACTCCCGCACATAGCGTACCATTGCCCGGGGATCGTTAGGGGAGATCAATACCAATTCCGGTCGATTTCCAGTCAACTCAGTCAAAGAGATATCTGCGGCATGTGCCATGGCTCCTGGATAGAAGCTGGCGATCTGCGAGTTAGCCAGGTCCGTATTGGCAAAAAACGAAGCAGTGAACTCTCCTTTGATCAACTTAATGCCCGCAGTATCAACACCTTTCGACTCCAATAATACTTTATATTCTGCGAAATCTTCACCTGCAGTGGCAAACAATCGCGGCCGCTCGCCCAAGAGAGCTAGAGTATACGCGATATTGGGAGCGATTCCCCCCGGTTGGCGAACCATACTTTCGACCAGAAATGACAAACTGAGGCATTCCAGCCTATCTGGAAGGATGTGATCTTGAAAATATCCGGGAAATTTCATCAAATAATCAAAGGCGACTGAGCCTGTGAGTACGATTTCCATTATTTAAGTCCTTTTTCTGAATACCTGCTTTGGTTCAGCTTAAATTTCTGGGATAACTTTATGGAGAGTATCTTCAAACGGCGGGTAGACTACCCCATTCTCAGTCACGATCCCCGTGATCAGATCGTTTGGGGTTATGTCAAATGCCGGGTTGCGCGCGCTTGCTCCATTGGGAACCACCCGCTCCCCCCCCACTTCAATTCCTAGAACCTCAACTGGATCGCGTTCCTCAATAGGAATTTGATCTCCATGAGACAGTGCCAGATCAACAGTTGAGGTTGGTACAACTGCAAAGAAAGGGACCTGGTTGTCTCTGGCTGCCAGGGCCAGCATATATGTGCCAATCTTGTTCGCCACGTCGCCATTGGCTGCCACCCGGTCGGCACCAACCAATACTCGATCAACCTCTCCATTTTGCAAAAAATAACCCGCGGCGTTATCCGTGATGAGATCATATGAGATACCGTATTGATCTAACTCCCAGGCAGTCAGGCGGGCTCCCTGCAAGCGGGGACGAGTCTCATCCACCAACACGTGTGGTTTTTTCCCTTGTTTATGAGCCATGCGGATTACACCTAAGGCAGTTCCCCAATCAACCGTAGCCAGGGCGCCAGTATTGCAGTGGTGGATAATCGTTTCGTTTTCCTTAATCAGACCGGCTCCGTGCTCAGCCATGCGCTGATTAATCTCAACATCTTCGTCAGCAATGCGCTGAGCCTGCTCAAGTACCGCGGTTCGCATTTCTGAGACGCTTTCAATTTCGGTACGATTTACAACCCGCAGGATGCGTTCAACGGCCCAGGTGAGATTGATCGCTGTGGGGCGAGCCGCCTTCAGGTCCTCGGCCGCGATCCCCAGATTACTGCGCAGTTCTGCGATCCCATCAGCAGGCAACGTTTGGGCAGCCAATGCCATCCCAAAGGCTGCAGACGCTCCAATGGCTGGCGCGCCGCGAACCACCATTTTCCGGATGGCATCAGCCACCTGGTGGTAGTCATCAAAGCTGACCACCTCGAATTTTCCTGGCAGCAGCCTCTGATCAATCATCCGTACTTGTTGGTGTTCGTAATCCCAATCTACTGTCCGCATAACCTTACCTTGAATGCGCCCCCACCTGCGTGCGCCTTCCTGTCAAAAGCGGACTGAGTTTAACATGTATGAGATACTTTGTCAAAGTGATGACTTATCGGATCACGAGCGCTCACACTTTACCCGGTATTCCCCCATCCCCCATACCCATCCGATCCTCGACCAGTTGACGCAGTCGAAGAACCTCCTTGTGTTCCTCGAGCAGCATGGCCAGCAAAAAGGTCTCGATGGGCAGCGCATGCGCTGCGTACGCCGCCGCAGCCAGGTGCTTGTGGGCCGCGGCAAACAAATCATCCAGCGCCAGCTGATCGCTGCGCCTTAAAGCGCGCCGGAAGCGGGAAAATGATGCCTGCTCTTGTAAAAATGCTTGCGTGATCGAAGGTAGTGTACGTCCCATAAGCAATTCAGAAAAACTCTATGTTTTCTCCCCGGCCCCTTCTCTCGCGGGCCCTTTTCCTCAGAACAATTGAGGAGCTGGTCTTGGTAAATTTGGCTCCAGCGTCCAGACCTGGCCGGCTGCCTCAAATAAAACCTCCAGCAGCTCAGGCCGGCTTTCAGGTGGACCAGGACGAGCGCTGATCGCAACCGGCGCCAGGTGATTCAAACGCTGCAGGTGAGCGAGACAAATTCGCAGCAAACGCAAGCTCTCGGCCGTAGATACATTTTCATCGTAGAAAGTCGACAATAAATCCAGGACCAGCGTAGGGACCGCTTCGGTGGGTGTACCTTTCAAGAGGGCCACCAGCTGGTAGCAGGTGAAAGCACGCGCTAGGCGAATGCGCTCTAAGACAGCCGGCAGTTCAGCTGTCCGACCACCCAGGGCGTGACCAACGGCCAGATTGCACCGGTAGACATCAAAACGATTGCCACCGTCCAACAGGCGCAGTGCACCCCTACAAGCCAGGCGGGCGATCAGGTCCCACATGATCGCGCCACCAGCCTGCGGCGCCATGACAAGCAGCAAATCACCTGGGACTGGATTGAGCAGTGTATTCACACCCCTAACTTAGCCCAATTCAGCGGGAAAGACAATCCCATTTGTAGGGGAGAGATGGGGAATGATGGGGGTACCCGCGCGGGTGAACCAGGAGTGGTGGTGGGGGATGGACAGGGGAACCAGATATACCGGTGATGATGCACACCGTTTTTAATTAATCCAGGCGCTGAAGTCCCACTCAGCCAGAGCCCGGCGCAGCTCGGCTTTGCTGTGCAGGCCAAATTTGCGCAATACGTTGCGAACGTGCGTCTTGGCGGTTTCGGGGGTTACCATTAATCTGGCGGCAATCTGGCGATTGGTGAGGTTCAGGCAGGTCAGAGCCGCAACCTGCTGTTCGCGTGGAGAGAGAATCTGCCAATGATCTACATGCTCCTGGCGTTGTGCTAAAGCTGAGCTGAGCAATTCGAAAGCAACTTCACCGGTCTGGCGTTGTTCACGCTCGGCGATGGTTTGCAGGGATTGGATCAGCTGCTCGTCCGCATGGAACGCCAAACGTGACGAGGGAGCATACCCCAAAGCGCTTAGAACGCGTTGCCAAATAGTCATTAGAGAAGGCCTTTGCTCGTCAGGATAAACGACAAAAATATTATAATAGAACATTTGTTCTTCAGTCAAGGGACTCGGTCCAGCAAAACAAAACCCGCAGGTTGTTCTTCACCAGCCTGCGGGTCTTTGAACTAGCGGACCTTTGTGAAACGCCGTTTGCCGGCCTGGAGCACGCCTGGGTGCGGGAAAGCCTGGTTGGGATCATCAAGAACATCTCCATCCAGACGGATCCCCTTCTGGTTGATCAAGCGCCGCCCCTCGCTGCGAGATTTGACCATCCCACTGGCTTCTAAAACATCGAGCACGCTCTGCTCGGGCTTGAGCGCATACTCCGGCATATCCTCTGGCAGATCATGCTTTTGAAAAACCCGTACAAAGTTTTCCTCAGCACTCACAGCAGATTGAGGGTCATAGAAGATCTCGACGATCTCACGCGCTAATTTCATTTTCACATCACGTGGGTGCAGGCGACCATCTTCTAATCCGGCCTCTAAAGATTCGATCTCATCTGCTGGCCAACGGGTCACCAGAGGGAAATAACTGCTCATGGCCTTGTCAGGGATGCTCATCACCTTGCCGTACATATCTTCCGGTGGGGCAAGAATCGGGATATGGTTTCCGAGAGATTTGCTCATTCGGATTTCACCATCAGTGCCCGGTAATATGCCCATTATGATGGCAATGTTGGGTTTCTCGCCCAGAAAGGTCATCACCTTGCGCGCCGCGGTGACGATGTTAAATAGCTGATCCGTGCCGCCTATCTGGACATCCGCGCGTAGTGAGTAAGCATCGTAGCCCTGCATGATGGCATAAAAAGTTTCATGTAAGAAGACTGCGTCGCCATTTTCCCAGCGAAGCTTGAAATTTTCTCGGGTAAGAAACTGCTGAATGGTGAAGTTGGAGGCTAAATTGATCAGGTCGGCAAAATTAAGCTTTGAAAGCCATTCAGCATTGTAGCGAATTCTGGTTTTATCAGGATCCAGAATCTTGTAAGATTGCTGAGCATATGTTTGTGCATTGAATTCAACTTCCTCACGTGTCAGCTGCGGACGCAGCTTGTTCTGATCCGAAGGATCACCGATCAAAGAGGTGTAGGTTCCGATTAAGAAGGTTACATCGTGCCCTAGCTCCTGAAACTGGCGCAGTTTGCGCATTGTAATGGTATGACCAAGATGTAAATCAGATCTGGTCGGATCGTAACCGCAGTAAACCCTTAAAGGCCGTCCCTCATCCTTTGCTATTATTAACCGTTGGCGTAATTCATCCGCCATCGCACCTTTTAAATCTTCATCACCGTATTCTGTGCCTCGCATCAGGTAGGCGACTTGCTCTTCGACATTCATCTTCATCTCTTTCCTCCTCAATTAAAATTCAGCATAACATTAAACTGGTTCATTTCGTTAGTATTTAATGACTTTCAGTTCCAAAATTGGCATCTGGAAAACAAAAATGCGCCCTCTGCGCAGAGGGCACAAGAGGTCCATCGCATAAGAATTACTTTCGAGAATAATAATAACCTTCTTGCTGATCTCCGACAACAATATGCTTCACCGCGCTCAAATTTGCCTTATCGAGGATATTCTGCAAAATGAAATCACCTTCAACAAATCCTGTGCGGCCTAAAGACCTGCCATGCGCGAATACCTCACTGTGCGTGTGAAATCCAAAATAGGATTGTGTGCCAAAGACTTGAATTTTTTTGCCCCATTGGGCTGGTAAAACCCTTAACTCCTGGATCTCGTTCCACCGCAGTGTTGTATGGCGTAAACCATTGGTGAAAGATATTTCTTGTTCATCTAACCTGATAATGGTATGCCGGTCCATCCAATTTGACAGGCTAATTCCCAATGCAACCAGGGTCAGAGGCACCCCTAGAATAGGAAGCCAGAAGGAAAATGGTTGGCCCGTGACTATTAATAGAATCCAAACAACATCCACCAACAAAGCACTCCCCCAGGCGATCATTTCGCTTCTGCGGGAAACTAACTCTGGATGGAATTCTTGCCTTTCTGTTCGGATGTTCATGGGATAGATTATAAAGGATTTTCAACCGTAGATAATCGTTTATTCGATCACTAAGGCTTGAT
>JBEQLH010000350.1:0-2503 GCA_040326075.1 Anaerolineales bacterium | reverse complement strand
CGGAGGCGCCCAAAGGTTCCCTCAGGCTGAATGGAAACCAGCCTTAGAGTGTAAAGGCATAAGGGAGCTTGACTGCAAGACCAACGCGTCGAGCAGAGACGAAAGTCGGGCTTAGTGATCCCACGGTTCCGTGTGGAAGGGCCGTGGCTTACCGGATAAAAGCTACCCCGGGGATAACAGGCTGGTGAAGTCCAAGAGTCCATATCGACGACTTCGCTCGGCACCTCGATGTCGGCTCATCGCATCCTGGGGCTGAATAAGGTCCCAAGGGTCGGGCTGTTCGCCCGTTAAAGCGGTACGCGAGCTGGGTTCAGACCGTCGTGAGACAGGTCGGTCTCTATCCGCTGTGGGCGCAAGGGACTTGCGGAGAGCTGCCCCTAGTACGAGAGGACCGGGGTGGACAGACCGCTGGTGTGCCAGTTGTCGTGCCAACGGCATCGCTGGGTAGCTATGTCTGGCAGAGATAACCGCTGAAAGCATCTAAGTGGGAAACTCGCTCCTAGATCAGGTCCCTCATCCCTGGCTTGCCAGGGAGTAAGGCCGCAGGTAGACTACCTGCTTGATAGGCGGCAGGTGTAAGCGCAGCAATGTGTTCAGCCAAGCCGTACTAATGGCCGAGGACTTGCCCCCCTGGTGCGGAGAACTCGAACTCCTTCCTTACTTTTTCGCCCTCTATTCAATATCAATTTCCGTAAATTAGTCTCTTGGTGATCCGTGCGGCGGAGGTACACCCGGTTACATCCCGAACCCGGTAGTTAAGCCCGCCAGCGCCGATGGTACTGCCCCGGCAGCGGGGTGGGAGAGTAGGTCATTGCCAAGAGGCTTTTTTTGCTTTATTTGCAACCAGATCTTAATCGTATATTCTCGGAACACGTGCCCCGATACCACAGACAACCTCATAGTTTATCGTCCCCCACATTTCTGCGACCTGCTCGGCTGTGATTTCCATTTCACCCTGAGTCCCGATGATTACCACCTCATCCCCTTCTTTTGCGCTTGGCACTTCATCGAGCTGGACAGCAATCTGATCCATACACACCCTTCCTACTACCGGGACGCTGTTACCCCCGATGAGAACCTGATTTTCACTGACACGGCGGAACCCATCCGCATAGCCAACTGGAACCGTTCCAATTCGTTCAGTTCCTCGAGTAATATATTCATGTCCGTAGCTAATTCCCCTACCAGGAGGAAGAATCTTTACCTGGCTGAGAATGGTTTTCCATACCAGTGCAGCCTGAAATTCTTCTGGTAACCGCCAATCATTCGATGGTTCTAATCCATAGATTGCGATCCCTGGACGAACCATGTTGAAGTATGAACTTGGTTGAGATAATGCAGCTGCAGAGTTTGCAGCATGCACAATTCGAGGGCTGATACCAGCAGTGGTCAATGAATTAAGAACATTTCTGAATATTCGATCTTGATTCTCGGATGTTGATGGATCATCTTCATCGGCACGGGCAAAATGCGTAAATATCCCCTCAAATATAATCTCTGGACACTTACTGATCTCTTCAGCTAATGCCAGTGTCTCACTCGGTTGCACACCTAAGCGACTCATCCCGGTATCTACCTTCAAGTGTACCTTAGCCTGTTCGCCAACCTTTTGTGCGGATGAAGATACATTCTGGAGCTGTTCAAGACTCCACAAAGTCAGGGAAATGTTTTGGTTAATCGCTTCTGTGACTTTTCCAGCAGGTGAGTAACCCAAGACGAGGATTGGGGATTCCAGCCCAGCTTCCCGTAGATTAAGCGCTTCTTCGATCCGTGCCACACCCAACCAGGCGGCACCGCCGCGCAATGCTGCCTGAGCAACTGGTATAGTCCCATGCCCATAGGCATTGGCCTTGACCACAGCCATCACCCTCACACCAGTTTTCTTTCGAATTTGTTCAACATTCTTTTCGATTGCACTTAGATCAATCTCGATCCAGGTCGAATAAACATCAGTTTCTTTCATAATGAGGCTGTATCCTGTTTTGGACTAGAGTGATTGGATGGCAGGGATCCTTTCCAGTGCCATCCCCAATTTGAGTGATGCAAGAAAATCCAGAAGCTGCAACAATCTGCTGGGAATTGGCATTACGGACTTGGGGAAATAATGCCAATTCCCCGATACTCATCGACAAATCAAAGTGCTCCGCTTCATATCCAAATGCACCTGCCATGCCACAACAACCAGCGTCAATCAAATTAACTTCATACCCAACCCTCTCAAGCAGCTCTACAGTGGCATGCTCTCCGATTGGATAGCCATCCTTTGCCGGCGATTGGGATTTTTGGTAACAGTGACCGTGCAGCAGGACCTCTTGGCTGTTATTACCCGGATTTCCAGAAAGATTGGCTATACGCAGAATACGTGGTTGCCCATCATACCCTGGTCTGACCAGGAATTCATCGATCATCAGCGCCCGGTCAGCGATAGATTTCACTTCCATGCGATTGGGAAAGAGATCAATATATTCATCCCGCAAGGTGTAGATTTCGGATGGCTCAATCC
>JBEQLH010000159.1:0-7274 GCA_040326075.1 Anaerolineales bacterium | reverse complement strand
CGGCTGTTAGTGCAAGGTGGATTGATTCTGGTCCAGCTGGATCTTTATAGGGGCGGTGGGATGCTTTTAAGGCATAGATGAGAGCTTGAAGATTATCCGGTAGGAGAGAGTCTTCGAAGTATTCGCAAGATTCGAAGAATGTTGAACCCAATTCAAAAGTATAAGAAGAGACTCCCAGTTCGCCATAAGCCCAATCGTCGGTGGTTCCAGAAGTCTGATAAATGCAGCCAAATTCTCCTGACTGGCAAACTTGATAATTAGTGAAGAAACCAAACTTGCGTCCTAAGGTTTCCAAAGCGGTGTTATTAGGAGGTACATCGTCTGTCCATCCCCAGGGGAATAGAACCAGGTTTCCATAGCTGTGAAGGGTGATGAATAGACCGGAAGCATTCTCTTGTGCTGGATCAGCATCACCCGGACCACGCTGGTCAGGGAATATACTGGCGGCATAGTTTTGTATTGATTGAGTTTCCGGCTCAGAAGAGGGAGCTGGTCCGTGGTAAGTATCGTCGCAAGGGGAGCCACTGGCCCCAACGCCACCCCACTTAAAGCTGCTGTTGCGGTTCAGATCTGTTCCCCACCACGGAGAATCAAGACAACCATCGTCATTATCGGTGTTTTTTCGCCAGAAATCGCCATTCTCGGCGATCTTGCGCCCATCTGGATTGGCGTGTGGGGTAATATGGACCTCAGCGTAATCCAGCAGCCAGGTGATATCGGGATCTGAAGAGTAATTATCAACCAGATACTCAGCGAAGCGTGTCGCCAGCTCGGCAGTAGGTAATTCGCGCCCATGCATGGCTGAAATGATGTAGAGCTTGGGCTTGGGTCCCGGGATGGCGGAATTGGTAAGCACCAGAGTGTACAGATCGTAACCACTATCGCCCCCAGGAGTATCTTTTTCCCAACTATCACCGATATCGATCCAGGTGGCAAGATTGGGGTGGTCAGCGGACAATAAAGCCAGGTCGGTGTAAGTTTCCTCGACGGTCCGATAACATGGAAAACCTGGGATACCATTATTCTGGTTTGGGAGGAATTGGTACTGCTGGTCGAGGAGGGTGGATTTTTCATCATCAATTTCCACCCTGAAGCTGGATTGACTGATCGCCTGGAAATGTTCAGGTCGAACGAGGGCGAGGAGATAACCCGATTGGTGGTCAATTTCCCAAATATCTAAGGTGGCGGCCAGGAGGTTAAGTTCGTTGACATCCGTGAAGTAAACCCGTGCCAGGACAGGCAAATCAGAATCAGCGGAAATTAAAGGATGCAGGTTAGCTGCGGGAGTCCTGGCAGCCTGAAGGGATGTAGGGACGAAAAATATTATTATGAACAAAAGCAAGGGGGCTGAAAGGATTGGACGAAGGTTGATTTTCATCGCAGCTGCGCGTCATGAATTATGGCGCTTGATTGGGATTTATTATCAGCTCATAATTGAATTATACAAGAAGATATGTAATATCAACTGTGAGGAATGAATGAAAATTTGGTTCCAGGTGATAATTGACAGCCGTATACTGCGCATAGTCTAAGCAGGAAGTGAGAATAGATTATTTTTTAGTTTATTTATGGATGGTGGATTTGTAACTGTAAACGGCTAATACTCCCCAAGAGTTCTGTTAATGTTGGTTGGACCATAAATTGAAATCATCCAGGATCGAACCGCCGGTGAACTCCCGCAAGATTGAATTATCCGGGACCAGGTCGCTCTCCAGGGGCAGAAACCATTCAAGGAATGCTAACAAGCGCTTAGCTTCGATAAATTCAGGTTTACCTAATGGTACCTGGAGGAGGAGGGGTTCTGCGAGAGACTTAAGCACTGGCAGTTCGTATGCCAGGGCTGAGTTAAACATGGTATCGGCGTTCTCCTGGAAGGGGAAGATATTGCGCTTTTCGCCGCGCCGAACGGATTCCCAGCGGGTGATCGTCTCCAGTGCGTTATAGCCTCGCTCGCGGGAGTCGCGAACGATGCGGCGCAACAAACGAGTATCGGTGGTCGAGACCCGGTTATGGCGGTCCAGGTTAAGCTGGGTAAGGGCAGAGACAAAAATGCGAAATGTCTGGTCGGGAGGAATTTCAGGTAGTAAACTGGGATTTAATCCATGAATCCCTTCCATAATAATAATCTGACCAGGTGCCAGCTGGGCGATTTCACCCAACTCTCTATGACCGGTGAGAAAGTTATAGCGCGGCATTTGAATGCTTTCACCCGAGATCAAATGTTTAAGATCATGGGCGAGTAATTCATGATCAAGTGCCTCAAGGGATTCGAAGTCAAATTCCCCATTTTCGTCACGCGGTGTTTGTTCCCGGTCGACGAAATAATTATCCATTGCGAAGGAGAATGGCGCGATGCCGTGGGCAAGCAGCTGGATGGTGAGGCGTTTGGAGAAGGTAGTCTTGCCTGAAGAGGATGGTCCGGCGATGAAGACCAAGCGGGTATGATCCATACTTTCGGCCACTTCATCGGCGATGTCTGCCACGCGCTGTTCATGCAAAGCCTCGGATACCAGGATCACTTCGTGAATGCGCCCGCTGTAGATGGCATCGTTGAGAGCGCCGGCGCTGGAGATTCCTAATCGGTGCAGCCATCCGCTGTACTGAAGAAAAGTGGACAGCAACTTTGAATAATCGGGAAGTGGCAGCAGCTCAGTTGGGCGGTGGCGGCGTGGGAAGCGCAGCGTGAAACCCTGTTTGGTTGGCGCTAAGGCAAACCACTGCAGGTAGCCTGTAGAAGGCACCATATAGCCATGGTGGTAATCACGGCATTCGAGCAGCTGGTAAAGGGTAACATAATCCTTGCGGCGGAAGGCAAGCAGCTGCACCTTATCTTCCTGTCCCTTGGATTGAAAATAGTCAATGGCTTCCTGGAGGGGGACTTCGAAGCGTAAGAGGGGCAGGTCCTCGGTGACGATGGAGTGCATGCGATTTTCCAGCTGCTCAAGTTCAGCTGGAGTCAAGGGTTCCCGGTCTGAGACATGACAGAAATACCCACCCGAGGATACAGAGTGATCGATTGCGATCGAGCCCCGGGGGAAAAGTTCTTCAAAGGCGGCTTCAAGAAGGAAAATCAGCGATCGGCGGTAAAAGCGCATCCCGTCGGCTTCACCCATGGTGACTGGGATTACCTGGGATTCAAACTTGATCGGAAAAGTTAATTCGTGCAGCTGACCATTGACGACCGCGCCAACTATGGGTGGAGAGACGGTAGAACCGTTCGGATAGACACCCTTAGTTGGGGGACCTCCATTAAGGGCAGACAGGAATTCCCCAACCAATGCCCCCCGCGGACCACGCAGCACGCTGCCATCCGGCAGGTGTATTTCAACTGTGGGACGGGATTCTACTCGTTGAAACTCAAGCTCTTCCGCCATTAAACTATCTCCGACCATTAAGAATTATCTAAGTGTACCGATCTATTATCAAAATCCTGCAAAACTTATGAGCAGCTTTGGCCAGCCAACCACTCCCTGATCCCTTGTTTGCGGGTATTTATTTTATCACCATCTCCATGGTGTGATGTTTGCAGAGGTGATAGTGCTGTTGACATTAAGTTCTAACAAACCATGCAGTGGATTGATGATATAGATTGGAGCGTCTCAGCAATCATTCGCTGAGACGCTCCAAAAGAATTATCGTTTCTCTTTGGCAAGAGGAATGTCAATATAGTTTGATCAATTCTCCTGACTCGGCTGCCAAACTTCCCAAACGCGACCAACTAAGCCTGGACCGGGGGTTAGGGTCAGCTGACCTGGCTCCCAACCAGCAGGAGTGGCTTCTTTGCCCTGTGTGGCGCGCACGTGTTGGAAAGCTTTTATCTGGCGGATTGTCTCCGCTAAACGGCGACCAACAGGCGGGGTGAGCACTTCCATGGCTTGAATGATGCCATCTGGGTCGATGATAAAGCGACCGCGTAATTCAACTCCAAGGCTCTCGTTGTAGACACCATAAACCTGGCCAACATTCCCGGCTGCATCAGATACCATGTGGAATGGGATTCCATCATCTACCATCTTTGACAGCTCATGATCGTTCCACATCTTGTGGACGAAGACGCTATCCACGCTGACGGATAGCACTTCAACACCCAGGTCTTTGAGCTCACTGTAGTTATCGGCGACCGCCGATACTTCAGTCGCTCAGACGTAGGTGAAATCACCGGGATAGAAGCAAAGCAGGATCCATTTACCGAAGTAATCTGAGAGCTTGACGTTGGTGAATTCACCCTGGTGGTATGAGGGAGCCTGGAAATCAGGTGCTTTTTCTCCCACTCGAGCAATCATAATTGCCTCCTGAACATTGTTTTCTGCATTTGGTTGGGTAGTTAATTCCTTTGGGTCGGCTTCTCCAAGAACCATACCGGTTGGTTTTGCACAGCTTGACTCTTTTGCCATGTGGCACCTCCTTAGACAGGATCTTTCTGTGTGTATTGTGGTACACAACACAGCACAAGCTCTTTGGCAGCTTTAACTTCATCCAGGCGACCAAAAGGCGTATTATGAGGAGCGGAAGTAAGTATCTCTGGATTGCTGCGAGCCTCCTCGGCGATGTTGATCATCGTTTTGGCAAACGCGTCCAGCGTTTCCTTGCTCTCGGTCTCGGTGGGTTCAATCATCAAAGCTTCATGGACAATCAGGGGGAAGTAATTGGTTGGAGGGTGGAAATTAAAGTCCATCAAGCGTTTGGCGATGTCCAGGGCATGGATATCTGGGGCATCAGCCCAGCGACCTTCGGCGACAAATTCGTGCATGCAAATGCGGTCATAGGGGATATGATAGGTATCCCGCAAAAGGGCTAACAGGTAGTTAGCATTAAGCACTGCATACTCTGAGACCTCTCGTAAGCCAGCGGCGCTGTGCATGCGGATGTATGTATACGCGCGCACAAACATGCCGAAGTGACCCTGGAAGGCTTTAACCCGGCCGATGGTTTGCGGTGGAGAAACAAATCCGTACAACGGGGGCAGTCCATTCTCTTCGTCGCCTGGATCGATGATATCCACCACAGGATCTGGTAAGAAATCCACCAGATGGGCTGCAACAGCGACAGGTCCGGAGCCAGGGCCTCCACCACCATGCGGTGTGGAAAAGGTTTTATGGAGGTTATAGTGGAGAATGTCAAAACCCAAATCCCCTAAACGGATAATGCCTAAGAGGGCATTCATATTGGCGCCATCACCATAAACAAGTCCACCCGCATCGTGAACCAGTCGGACCACTTGCTCGACATTCTCATCGAACAATCCAAGTGTATTGGGATTGGTCAACATCAACCCAGCAAGGGTTTCATCACAGTGGGATTTTAGAGCTTCCAAATCAACGTTGCCGTGTTGATCCGAGCGTAATTCAACCACCTCTAAGCCGCTCATGGCAGAAGTGGCAGGGTTGGTGCCATGGGCTGAATCAGGGATCAGAATCTTAGTGCGATTTGTATCGCCGCGTGAGCGATGGTAGGCACGGATGATCAACACACCGGTTAATTCCCCGTGCGCACCAGCTGCCGGCTGTAAACTGATCCCGGAGAAGCCACCGATCTCGTTGAGCCACATCTGTAAATGGTACATCAGCGCCAGAGAGCCCTGGGAGGTCTCGATTGGCTGCAAAGGGTGCTGATTGGCAAAACCAGGGATGCGGGCAGTTTGCTCATTGATTTTCGGGTTGTACTTCATGGTGCAGGAACCCAGGGGGTAAAATCCGGTATCCACACCATGATTCAGCTGTGATAACCGAGTAAAATAACGCACCACATCGATTTCGGCGAGTTCCGGGAGGGGTAAATCATCCCTGGTCAAACCTTCTGGCAGGGGGGTAGCGGGGACATCCGAGTTTGGGAAACGAAAACCAATTCGACCTGGTACAGATAATTCACACATCAAGTGTTCAGCCATTGGAAACCTCCTCCAGACCAGCTACGAGCCAATCGATATCATCTTTCGAGTTCATTTCAGTCACGGCGATCAACAAGTGATTCTCAAGACCTGGGTAATCCTTTCCCAGAGGATAACCGGCGAGGAGATTGTGTTCGAGCAGGTGGTCAAATATCTCCTGAGCGGGTTGTGGGCAGCGGATGACGAATTCATTAAAGAAATCGTTATCTGTCCACAACTCGAATCCATCAATTTCGGCAATTCGTTTGGCAGCGTAATGGGCTTTATGGTAGTTGAGCTCAGAAACCTGTCGCAAACCATGCCGACCGAGCAGGCTCAGATAAACCGTGGCCGCCAAAGCCAGCAACCCTTGATTGGTGCAGATATTGGAGGTGGCTCTTTCACGGCGGATGTGCTGTTCCCGGGCAGTCAAGGTGAGCACATATGCCCGTTGGCCGCGATTATCCTCGGTCTCACCTACCAGGCGGCCCGCCATCTTGCGCACATATTTCTGCCGGGTGGCAAACAAACCCAGATAGGGACCACCATAAGAGAGGGGGATACCCAACGATTGACCCTCTCCGGTAACGATGTCTGCACCAAATTCTCCGGGGGCTTTCAGAAGACCCAGCGCTATTGGATTAACGGAGACAGAGAGCAGAGCTCCAGCCTGATGAACTGCTTCTGCCAGTTCTGTGAAATCGTGGATGCGACCAAAGAAATCTGGGTAAGCAACCACAACCAGGCTGGTCGATTCATCGATCAAGGGTATCAGAGCCTGTGGTCCATCGTTGATATCTACCTGGCCTTGATCGCCTACCAGAATGATTTCTGAATCCTGGGTGTAGGTGCGAACTGTCTCGCGATAATGTGGGTGAACTCCAGGAGAGAGGACGACTTTCGGTCTTTTACCACGGAAGTTATGGTAAGCCATATTGACCGCCTCAGCGACCGCCGTGGCACCATCGTAGTGAGAGGCGTTACAGACATCCATGCCGGTCAAACCGGCGATCATGCTCTGGTACTCGAAGATGGTTTGTAATGTACCTTGAGAAATCTCAGGTTGGTATGGGGTATAAGCAGTTAAAAACTCTCCGCGCTGCAGAATGGCGTCAACCGCAGCCGGTGAGTAATGGTTATACGCGCCTGCCCCAAGGAAACAAACCAGCTCGCGGGCGGAATCGTTCGCCCAGGCGATATCCTGCAGTTCGGTGAGCACTTCCATCTCAGTGAGTGCGGGAGGTAAATTTAGTTCTGGAAATCGATGTTCAGCCGGTAGATCCTTAAAAAGATCAGCGATTTGCTCAACACCGATGGTGTTCAGCATAGCTTCCCGATCGGCTTTCGTATGGGGAGTAAACATCATATGGCCTCCGTTAGAAAAAGAATACCAATCCGAATATTATTT
>JBEQLH010000158.1:0-7299 GCA_040326075.1 Anaerolineales bacterium | reverse complement strand
GCATTAGTGTTTGCAGCTTTGGCAACTGTGTTTCTTATCTTTATTCGGACAAATTTCCGCCTGGCTGGCAGACACCTGAAATTTATGGTCCTATATGGTTTTATCCTCTCCTCCATCGCACTGAGGAGGTCGCAAGTACGAACTGCACTTCACCAGGACCTTGACCTGGCATCAATTATCGCAAGTTATTGACGAAATGTGGGGATAGCAAAAAGAATGTGAATGGCCACCATAGTTTTATCCTTGGGACCATTTCCTGGCTATTTCTAATTCGCCGTTATATTGGACTGCACGCCCAGGGATTAGGATTACCCATAAGTGAACTGGATTTGGTTCTCGTGTGGGTAGAAGCAAAACATTTTTTGGGATCTATTCCTGAGGAAGAAAGAGATTTTGATAGAGCAAAAGCGACATTTATTCGAAATAATTAATTACGGCATGCATGAAAAATAAAAGAGAACACTTTTTATGGGTGTTGCCAATCGGTGCAAATTTTTATTATCCGAAACCTTTCAACAAATTTCAGCTACTATTATCTCGAGCAGGTAGCTTATGCTCTGGGAAAATATATAAGCTTGATTTTGTTGGTTTTGAGTTTGTACCTATACTATAGAGCTTGGGATTCTGATAATCCAATTTATCTTATTTGCGTGTTCCAGTAACTGTCGATGCATTTGTCTTATCCCTCAGTTCTTTGGGGATATTCCTATTGCTTCAAGATGCTTTCGAATGCAAGGGATGGAAATCTTGTCTCCGCTACTGACGATTTCGCCATTTGCCAGTACTAGTGGAAGCTGCACGTCGTAGGGCAAGGTTGGGCAATCGGGGGCGAATAAGTCAAAGTACTCCACCTGCACAGCTTCACCGAAGCGCGCTTCCAGTTGACCAGTAGCCCAGTTTGCGACATCACGCCATGTATCTTTTACCCCCTCTTCGCAGGCTACCGGAGTGCCGATGATGTAAACAGCGACGGCAGAGCTCATCAACAACAACCCGGACCGGCGTTCGGATCACATGAAGAGAGCGGCAGACTGGTACCACCGTTCCCGTGGATTAACAAACCAGCGGTGATGACTTGGCGCGTATTCTTACTCTGGCATTTTGGGCATTCCGGTTCTAATCCCGCATCTTTTTCTTCAAATGAGGCACGGATTTCAAAAACTTCCTCACACTTCTCGCAGTAATAATTATAGAAAGGCATACACTACTCCTCCTGCTTCTCTGGGAATGTCGTTTTCGATATTTCGTTTAACGTGGCAATTATAGTGCTGATACTGGCCATACGCCCTTTGCCTAAATCGCCGGTCGCCTGTATGCCGGTCTCCGGCGGAACTATCCGATAACCTGTTGCCTCCAGTGTTTCCAGGTTGCGTTGGAGGATTGAGTTAGCCCACATGGTATCGTGCATAGCCGGAACCAGCAGAACCGGAGCGGTAACAGCGGCAAGCATAAGCGAGACAGGATCGTCGGCCAGCCCAGCCGCTGCTTTACCGACAAAATCGAAGGTTGCCGGGGCAACCAGCACCAGATCGGCTTCCTGAGCTAAGTGGATGTGAGCCAGCGGATCACGAGCTGCATCCCTAAAAATGTCTGTCCAAACGGGTGTGCCTGTGGCAGCGGCGATGGTCAGTGAGGAGACGAAGTGAGTTGCTGCTGAGGTCATTACAGCGTGAACTGTGGCTAAGTGACGAAAACGCAATTGACCGATTAATTCCGGTAGGTAATGCGCTGATACCCCACCAGTAATGCCGATAAGTACGTTCTTACCCGCCAGCATTTCAACAGCTCGCAGGTCCGGCAAGGGAGGCGAAATCCACACCGAGCAACTGGCTGATCTCCTGATTGATCTGAGTTAAATAAGAAATGGCTTCCTGCTGGGTCCTGGAGTAATCAATGATAATGGGATTGGATTGCACCTCGCGTTGAATGGCACGCAGGAGATCCAGATCAGTCTGGGCGACATCACCGTTCATTTGGCGCTTGCGGATATCGGCCTGGACAGCCGAGAGGCGTTTGAGCAGGTGTTGAGCGCCAGAGTCATTATCCAGGTGGGCTTTGGCATTGTTAAAAACGACGAAAGGCTCTGAGGAGGTAATCGCTGCAGCCATTCTTTCGGTTGCGGCTAGTATGTTTGCTGGAAGGTTTGGGTTTGAAGTATCCATGATATTTTCTTAACAACAACCTGGCCCGCAGGCGGCACTGAAACTTAAGCCAATGCTTTGAGAAAGCAAATCGGCTGAGGCTTGGAAAATTGCAATCAAATTTTCCTGCGCTTGTAGATAAGCGGTTGTTGTGGGATTTGAGAAGAATGCCTGCTGAAGTTGATCAAGTTCAGCCTGATCTTCAGCGCTCACCGCGTTGAGCATCTGCAAAGTCTGGAGAGAGCGCTGTTTTTGCTGGAAAGCCTGTATGGTGTGCTGGGCTTCCGCATCAGTTCGCAGCTTTTCAGTAGTCGCCATAAAGGCTTGAAATTCTACAGATTCGGCCATTACTCGGGCAAAGTCGCGGGCAGCCTGGCGCACTTCTGACTCTGAGGTGAATGTAATGGTTTGATCAGTCATTGATAGTTGAGTCATAATTTCTCCTTTACAGGCGACCATCAAGATTTAGACGTTCGCATTTGCTAAAAGCACCGGTAAATAACATTTGTCCATTATCAGGCGTACCTGATGTACATAACCATCGATATTCAAGTAAGGCCCACTTCAGTTGAGCGAAAAACTTACAGAGGACTTGAATACTATTGGTGTAGATGGTGAGAGCCAAGGGATACCCTGAAGTCGAGATGCTGCCTCACCTATCATCCGCGCAAAGGTGATGAACTTGTCACTTTGGAAGCGAACGGTATGATTATCATAGTTCAAATGAATATGGCCGCCCGGACAGCGAGCCACCATAATGTTTTCATGATCGCTGCGAGCGAGCACTTTCCAGCCCGGGGGATCCGGTGGGGGTTGTGTGGATTGGTTCATTTCCTTTTCCTTTTTATCAAAAAAATCCTATGCAAGGTCTTGTTTTTAAGCAAGGCTGGTATTTGCGCGCGATGTCATCTTGAAGTTGGTGGAAGGCGGCTAGTACTTCGTCCTCCGTGCCGATGACTTCGACCGAGTCGGGAAAGGCCATGTGTACATGTGGCCCTTACCAAGCCAGACCAAGCAATTTAATTCGGCGTCGTCACAAACGGTCACTCCCCAGATCGAAATGCTCACTGGGAAACTTGATGGGAATCCTTCTCATACCTGGTGAGTGGAGAGCATGATGATATTCTCATCCAATGGAAAACTCCTGCGATGTATAAGGCATTGGATGGTGCTGCGATCCGTTCCCATAAATCTTTTCGCCCAGCTCTTTCAACATGTCCAACCCCTTCACTTCGCCAGGCAGTAGTGGGATTTGCAGCATGGGTACCGGGAAGCGCTGTCGGATCTCTGTCAAGTACTTATCCTGCATGGCACGCCGGGCATGAGTAAAGGGGGTAGTTGCCTGTTCCAGCGGGATGACAAAATTGGCGACTACAATACCCGGTTCGACACCCACCGTCTTTAATTCTTCAACAGCGCGGTAGGATTCCATGATGGGGGTTGATTCAGGATACATCACAAAGGCGAATGTGCTGCGAGCCGGGTTGCGCATCATCTCGATCACCTGATCAATGCGCTGCTTGGCGACATCGTCTGCGGCCGTTGTGTCCACCGAAGAAAAAACTTTTACGGCAATCTGCTTGCTCCAGTCCATCGGCAGTTCCAGTAAGCGCAAGGTGTGACCTGTAGGTGCGGTATCAAATACGATGGTCTCCCATTCTGCCTGGGAGGCGTAATCAATGAATTGGTCGAATGCTGCCATCTCTTCAGTGCAGGGCGATTCCAGTTCTTCAGCCATAACTTTGATCGCCTCAGGAGGGCGGCCGCGCTGGCGCGCGTCCTCGAGGATGCGGGTCTTGTAGACCTCGGCTGCGGCTTTGGGATCAATCTTGACTGCCCACAGGTTAGGGATACCGGTGACTTGGGTAACATCATCCCCCACTGGCGCTCCCAGCACGTCGCCCAGGTGGGCAGCCGGGTCGGTGGTTAACAGCAGAGTCTTATAACCCTGGCGCGCCAACCAGACCGCGGTGATACACGAAGCTGCTGTCTTGCCAACACCGCCTTTGCCGGCAAAGAACAGTATTCGCTGCGAACCATTAGGCACAATATGGGGCAAAATTTCGGACTGGGGGGAAGGAGGGTGAAAGTGAATGGTTACTTTCTCTGGTTCTTCAACGACGGTAGCGGGTTTCCCGTTGATCCGCCCATCAAAGAATATCCTCCCAACCTGGCGCAGCTGATCTACACCAATGATTTCACCCGGTAGAAGGTACATTCGGCGTGTTGGAAGTGGTAGTTCAGCTTCAATCTGAGCCATATACAGCTTTTGCATTTCAGCTCGAGCAGCAAAAAGCGGATTAGATTCCCCTTCCGTTGGAATGACTCCGTTGACGATCAACTGGTGGGTGTGGATGTCCAGCTTATCCAATTCAGCGGCGGCGCGTTTTGTTTCATTAATGGCAATAGCCTCAGGATGGAGCACAAACACGAAGGTGGTGTGCGATGGGTCACGCATGATAGTAAGAGCGCGTTCGTATTTGTTCCTGGCATCCTGTATGGCAGCTACTGGTCCTATACATGTCTGTCCGCTGCCTTCGGCTGCGGTGTCAATAGATTGGCTCCATTCAGCGGGAAGCTCCAGTAAGCGTAAGGTGTGACCGGTAGGCGCGGTGTCAAATATGATAACGTCAAAGGTATAGCCATTGTCCCCCGGTACGTCTAAAAAATCGGTGAAACGGTCAAATGCGGCTACTTCTGCGGTGCACGGACCACTCATTTGTTCTTCGATCACCTCCACCATTTCCGGCGGAAATGCGGTACGGATGGGAGCAAGGGCACGCTCAATATATTCCTCCGTAGCTCGATCGGGATCAATCTCCATTGCCCACAGATTGGGCACGCCGGCAACAGCCGTGATCTTGTGCCCAATTGGCTGTTCGAATACGTCAGAGAGGTTAGAGGCAGGGTCTGTGGTGACAATAAGTGTACGCTTGCCCTCATCAGCAAAACGGACTGCGTGTGTACAGGCCATACTGGTCTTGCCTACCCCGCCCTTGCCTGAGAAGAAAAAGAAATGTGTCATGCCTGATCTCCATTCAGCGAAATCCGAACCTCAGCTAATAAGGGATACGCGCCAACCTTGATGACACGCGAGTGCACAACTGTGATAGGTAAAGCGTCCATCTGCCGATCACGTACTAATTGCATGACCTCGGAGTTGTTCAGATAAGCCTGAGGATGGCTGGTCATCTGGTAACGTTCCACCTTCACACCTTCAATCTGGAGGGTCAAAATCATTTCGCTTACATCCAGGAGAGTTTGATCGAGCGCTGGACCGCACAGCCCGGTAGGGCAGCACATTGGTGGGTCAAAGAGTTCTACCGCAACCTGCTGGTTTGATGCGGAATTAATGTCATCAAATGATATGGATTCGGTCATGATATTTCAATCTCCGTTGAATAATTTTTATTTAGCTATAACCGATACGGTTGTAATACCTTTCGGATGCTATTTAGGTTTTGACAGCTATTTCTTCAAGGTGGATAATGTTGCCTTGAGGACCACAGGTGGGAAGGCGGGGTTTGATACGATTCGGATCGAAGAAATCAGTAAAAGCCTTGTTAAGTTCGTTCAGGGTACCTTTATTGATAGAGTAATAAACCCAGCGGGCATCGATAATATCATTTTCCACATTGACCAGTCCAGCATCCCGAAGCACGCGCAGATGGTGGGAAATCAGGTTTGGAGCTATTTGCAAAGATTCGCCTAACTCACAATTGCAATGCACGCCCTCCATCAGCAGGTGAAAGATTTGCAGACGTTTAGGCTCAGCTAGCACTTTCAGATGCATGGTTAAAGATTGCAGGTTGGTGGGATATGGGAAATTACTGGTCATTTGACACGAATAATACTTCAATAATGATTGAAGTATATACGCAAACCTACGATCTGTCAAGATTGAACATTGCAACTGAACATTGCAACCTAATTCATCTAACTATAAATGTAATAATTTCAAAAAATGCAAAAGCTCTTTCGAATCAGAACTATTTGCATCTTTGAGATGGATGTGGCAAATTTGTTTCATCTATTAGTCCTATGTTCAATATTTCTCACCACATACCGTACAGCGATGATTTCTGCCAGAATAGCAACAGCTATTTCTTGGGGAGTAGATCTGCCCAGATTTAGACCCATGGGCGCGAACACTTTTATAAGTGCTTCTTGTGTGAAGCCTTCCTTTCGTAGATGATCCAGGATCGTCTGTCATTTGGCACGGCTTCCGATCAAACCAATGTAGCTGGACGAAGAATTGACGACTTGCCGTTGGGCAGCTCCATCGGAATCATGATCTGTAATAAGCAGGATAATGAAGTCATTTTCATCTATTGCGATGGTTTTCAGTTCCCATAACTGGCCTTTGCCAGGATCTGCATCCACAACCACTACTTTAAATTCTGTCTCTTCAGCCATTACCTTCAGAGGTACTCATATAATACCGCCTCCAACGATGATTAATCTAGCAGGCTGGTGATATGGTTTGATGAATACGGGTATTTCACCCCCGCATAATGAACCCACAGCGTCTGTTCCTTTCTCGGAAAACGCATAATGATTTATACAGGATTTTCCTTCCGAAATGACATTCTCGGCATCCTTCAATATGGCTGCCTCTCATTTACCTCCCCCGACAGTACCAACAGCAGTACCATCGGAAAGCAGGGCAATATGCGCTCCAACCTTAGCTGGTGATGCTCCCTCGACTTTAATAACCGTCGCCAGGACAGCCGCCCGCTCGTCTTGGATATACCCTGCTTGGACTGTGATAGGGTGCTGCATTTTAGTTTATTTCATCCTCAAAGGTGTTATTTAAGAATTGGCACACTTCCCGTTTTGACGCACTCATAGGCAAATACATACATTCCTGCTGACCATGCCTGGTGAGGATATCCCATCGGACGCCCGGTGCGTCCGTGGCACCATTCGTTGAACTCCCATTCTTCCGAGACTCCTAATTGGTTGACTTTTGCCAAATTATCCAGTTGCTGTTTTGCCTCGTCCATGCGTCCGGATTTGACGAGGGCTGCCACATAGAACCCACCTACAAATGGCCAGACTCCACCGTTGTGGTACTGCTCTGGCAGATTCAAGTTGTTGTTGCGGTAGTACTCTCGCCAGTCTTTGCTGCCAGGATGAATAACGGGGTTGAGCACAC
>JBEQLH010000157.1:0-7316 GCA_040326075.1 Anaerolineales bacterium | reverse complement strand
GAGTTAATCATCCACCCGCTCGTTAGAGAGGCTATCGATGCCTTAATCAATCGGTCTGGACATAAGGTAATCGTCCTTGAGGCTATCAAACTGATCGAATCAGGTTTGGCAAAAAAATGTGATTGCCTGTGGGTCAGCACTGCTCCCCAAAAGCTGCAGCTTGCCCGCTTGATCAAAAATCGTGGTCTGAGTGAGATGAATGCTACCCAAAGGATAGAATTACAGTCCCCCCAGAATGATAAAATTGCTGCTGCTGATATTGTGATATATAATGACGACTCTCTTGAAAATACCTGGAGTCAGGTTAGAAAAGCATGGTTGGGATTATTCGAGAAGCCGCGTATTAAGAAACCCAGCCCAGAAGTGTACCAAATGGGTAATATCAAGGTCCTCCGATATCTGCCTGACCAGTGTGCTGAAATTTCTGAGCTTATCTCTCAACTTAGCGATGGGGAAGTAAATCCCACTCCTCAAGATATCATGGCTGCCTTTGCAGAAAAAACCTTCCTGGTCATGAAATTCGGCGATAATCCGGCTGGAGTGGCGGGTTGGAATGATAAAAATCTAGTCGCAATCAGCGACGAAGTCCACCTGGGAGTAGATTTTCCAATCCCAAACTCATTATATGAATTTGTGAGAGCAATTGATTCAATATCTGAGAGGCACCAATGCGAAATTTCGCTCCTATTCCTGACCGATAAATTAGCCCATCACTTTGCTGGATTAACACCTCTTGGATACAAGGTGCAAAATCCAGAGGACCTCGAAATTCAAGCTTGGAGAGAAATCGCCATTTACTTCCAATCCCCTGAGACAGTTATGTTCAGCAAACAATTGCGGTAAACGTCTGCGGTATGAGAGCCCTTTAATTTTTTTCATAGATGAACCAATCTGGAGTTCACACGCGTGCCTGAATTTATCAACAACATAGCTACGAATATAGTCTTTATTTTCGAGCGCCTAAACTGGATGAGTGTAGTTGACCTGATCCTGGTTATGGCAGTGTTCTTCGGGATCTTATTGCTATTGCGCGGCACTCAAGCTATGGTATTGCTTCGTGGAGCCCTGTTATTAATCGCATTGATCGGATTATTGGCATCATTAGAGGTGCTGCCGGCTTTCTCATGGCTTGTAAAAGTGGCATTTCCTGCTATCTTATTAGCAATACCAGTTATCTTTGCTCCAGAAATAAGGCACGCCCTCGAACGATTAGGGCGAGCGGGAACAATTCTGCCCACCAATAAGTCTTCCAAAAATATGCAAGATACGATTAATGCGATCGTTTATGCGTCTGCACGTCTTTCTAACCGCAAACATGGAGCTTTGATCGCCATGCAGCGCCGCGGCTCCCTGAAAGAATATGTGCAGACAGGGGTGTACATGAACGCCGTCGTATCCCCGGAACTACTATTACAAGTGTTCTACCCCAACACCCCATTGCACGATGGGGCAGTAATCATTTCGGGCTCCTGTCTGATTGCTGCTTCCTGTGTCATGCCCCTATCCGCCAGCGGTGTCCTAACCACATCCCCGGAAAGGCAGATGGGGCTGCGCCACCGGGCGGCACTGGGTATATCCGAGGTAAGCGACGCAGTTGCCATTGTGATTTCGGAAGAGACCGGTTCGATAACCGTCGTTCACTCCGGGAGGATGATTAGACGCCTTGATGCTGAACGCCTGGAGAATGTGCTGAAAGCATTTTTTAAACCGCCACAGCCTAGTGGATTATTAGGGTCAGTTTCTCGTTTTTTCCCCGGAACGGGTGCAAATGACCAAAAGGATTCATAAATGTTCGCTTCCATATTTCGGTGGCTATCTAAGAACATAAGCACTCTACTGCTTGCTTTGATCCTGTCCGTGGTCGTATGGGTATCGGCAGTTGTTACCGCAGACCCTAATGAAGAACACATCTCACGCCCTGTAAGGATCGAACTAGTTGGGCAGGATCCAAAATTACTGCTGATAGGTGAAATCCCTGAAACGGTACGGCTCACGTTAAAGGCTCCCAGGTCAATATGGAATGAGCTGAATGACAACCCCAAATTAATTCAAGCCTGGATTGATTTATCCGGTTTAGAACCCGGAGAACATAATGTCGAGGTAAGAACAAGTGTAGATATCAATCCAATCCGGTTTGTCAATGTTGATCCACAGGATATACGTTTGACCCTGGAACCATTGGCAGTTGGTAGTTTCCCAATCGAACTCAGTGTAAACGGAGAGCCGCCATTAGGTTATAAAAAAGGGACGGTATTACTTGAGCCAAACGAAGTCACAGTATCCGGTCCAGCATCTTCTGTAGAGAAAGTAGCACTAGTGCGCTCAAGTATTGATATCTCCGGTGAGACCGAAACTCTTCAAAAAACCATCCCAGTTGAAGTGGTGGATGAGAACGGCGAAACAATCCACGATGTGACGGTCACACCTAATGAAATAAGCGTCACCCAACCGATCAACCTACTAGGTGGTTTTAAAAATGTTGTCGTCAAGGTGACCACTACAGGTCAGGTCGCAAATGGTTACCGCCTGACAAACGTCTCGGTCTCACCTCCTACGGTGACGGTTTTTTCTGAAGATCCAAGAAAAATAGATGGAATTCCAGGCTTCGTTGATACCCTTCCAGTAGACCTGACCGATCTAAGTGATGATATTGAAATCAATGTTGGATTGAGTTTGCCCCCAGGGATTGAATTAGTTCGAGTCCCAGATGTCCTGGTTCAGGTAAGCTTAGCAGCGATCGAAAGCAGCAGGACGTACTCCGTCCCTGTTGAGGTAGTTGGTCTGGCACAGGATCTTGAAGCCGCGATATCGCCAGTACAGGTTGATGTGATCGCAGCAGGACCGATAAATATCCTGGATATATTAACACCAGCAGATTTCCGTATAATTTTGGACCTCGAAGGATTGCCGGCGGGTATCTACCAGCGGTCTCCCGAAGTCGAGAGGGTACCTGATCAAGTTCGAGTGCAGACCACGCTGCCCGAGACAGTCGAAGTGGATATCAGTGTTGCACCAACCCCCACACCAACTGCAACAGTCCTTGCCACACCGTCGGTCACACCCACGCCGTGATTCTCTCCCAAGCAGAATACCGCAAAAAGCCGCATTCTGCGTATACCGTTCACCTGACAGGATAGACTAATGCCAAAACCAATTATCGCTTTAGTAGGACGACCCAATGTCGGTAAAAGCACGTTGTTTAACCGTCTGGCAGGGGACCGGTTAGCAGTCACCGATGAAATCCCAGGAACGACACGCGACCGGTTGGTAGCAGAAGCGGAGTGGAGCGGCATATCCTTTGACATTATTGACACCGGTGGAATTGATCCAACCACAATCTCTCCTGGCAAGGTCAAGGAACCGCTTTCGATTGGATCAAAAGATTTCATCAATGATATCCGCATCCAGGCGGAAATCGCCATTGATGAAGCCGATATCGTACTGTTCATCACCGACGTTGAGAGCGGCGTAACCCCGGCTGACCAGGAGGTGGCTCAAATTCTACGCCAGCACCAACGCAAACGAAACGGTTCTTTTTGGCCGCCTGTGCTGCTGGTAGTGAATAAGGCTGACAATGCTGCCCGCCGTAGTCAGGCGCTGGAATTCTATGAATTGGGCATGGGTGACCCTCACCCGATTTCAGCTCTGCACGGCACTGGTACCGGAGATTTGTTGGACGTCCTTATGACCGCCCTGAAAACATCCATAGAACAAACGGCTGAAATCGAAGACGATTCAATTAAAATAGCCATCGTTGGGAAGCCAAACGTCGGTAAATCAAGTCTGCTGAATAAAATCCTCGGAAAAGAACGCGCGATCGTGAGTCCAATTCCCGGGACCACCCGGGACGCAGTGGATACAAATCTGATCCACGAGAACATTCCAATCACTTTGATCGATACTGCAGGCATTCGCCGACGTGGACGGATCGTACCAGGTGTGGAAAAATACAGCGTACTGCGTGCATTGTTGGCCATAAAACGGGCGGATGTAGCCCTGCTGATGGTTGATGCCACCAGCGGAGTAACCGCCCAGGACGCCCACATCGCAGGTTTCATCCTGGAAGAATGGAAAAGTGTCGTAGTGGTGGTGAATAAATGGGATTTAATCGAAAAAGACACATACACTATGCACGAGTTCACCACTCGTTTACGCCACGAATTAAAATTCATGGATTACGTGCCGCTTCTTTTTATTTCTGCCAAAACCGGGCAGCGTGTGCACCAAGTCCTACCGTTGGCGCTTCAGGTGCAGGATGAAAGATTGGTTAAACTTTCCACCTCTCAGCTCAACCAAGTCTTACAAAATGCGCAGGACAGACATCCAGCACCCACATTTTCTGGTCGCCAGCTTAGAATCTACTACGCAACACAAGTTCGCAGCGATCCACCCACATTTATGCTCTACGTCAACAATCCGAAATCAGCCCATTTCAGCTACCTTCGATATCTAGAAAACCAACTACGCGAATATTATCCATTTATCGGTACGCCGATCCGATTGGTCCTCAAACCAAGACATTAGGACACAATATATAATCATGAACGCACTCTAATATTCAAAACCTTGCTCCTACTCCGAAGCAGATTTATAATCTTCAAGATTCATATGGAGGAAAACAACTTGGAAGGTTATCGAACCGAGACGCTTCCCGAACCGACCCCCATAAAAGGTCGCCGTTCGAAGGTTGCGCGCTTTTTCCTGGATGTACTGGAGACTTTGATCTTATCGGTGCTGCTGTTTGTTGGTATAAATGCAGTTTCTGCCCGCATCCGAGTTGATGGTCACAGTATGGAACCCACGCTGCAAAGCGGAGAATTTGTGATCGTCAATAAATTAGCATACAAATTCAGCCAGCCAGAAATTAGCGATGTGATCGTATTCCACTATCCCCGCGACCCCGAGCAGGAATATATCAAACGCATCATTGGGTTATCTGGAGATCATGTTACAATTTCCAACGGCGCAGTTTACGTCAACGACCAGCTCATAGAAGAACCCTATATCGCTGCCGAACCACAATATCAGAGCGAATGGGACGTACCTGAAAATTCACTTTTTGTATTGGGAGATAACCGCAACAATTCTTCCGATTCTCACAATTGGGGACCCGTTCCGATGGAAAATTTAGTTGGCAAAGCACTAGTTGTCTATTGGCCACCAGAAAAATGGGGGCTTATCCAACACCCCATTTCGGCTAATGCAGCCCCTTGAAGTAAATTGCCTATGTATTCAATTGCTGAAATTCTTGAGTTAGCCGACGAATACGAAAGTGAACTGCCGGCACTGCCAGCCTTACCTCCCGTACCTCCGGGTGCTCAAATTGCCGGCTGGATTGATCACACCCTGGTGAAACCAGAAGCTACTTCAGACCAGATCTCGGATCTCTGCAAAGAAGCACGGACTTATAATTTTGCCAGCGTGTGCGTGAATCCAGCCTATGTCCCCCTGGCATCAGGGTTGTTGGCAGATTCCCAGGTCCTTGTCTGCACTGTGGTGGGATTCCCGCTTGGCGCCACCCTGCCGACCCAGAAATCCTTCGAAGCACTTTCATGCATACTTTTTGGCGCCTCCGAGATCGACATGGTGATGAATATTGGCGCTCTTAAGAGTGAGGCCTACGGGCTGGTGCTCAATGACGTGCAGTCAGTAGCCCAAACCGCTCACAACCAGAAAGCAATCTTGAAGGTTATCCTTGAAACGCCGCTACTCACCCGCAGGGAGAAGATCATCGCCTGCTTGTTAAGCAAAGAAGCCGGAGCAGATTTTTTGAATCCATCAACCGGTCTTATCCTAGATGAAGCAACTATTGAAAACGTTGATCTGTTGTACCGGCTAGTTGGCCCCAATATCGAGGTCAAAGCCGCGGGCGGTATACGTGACTATGAAACAGCAACAGCAATGATTCGAGCCGGCGCAACGCGTTTGGGTGCCAGCGCCGGTGTTAAAATTATTCGAGAAGCTCTCTAGTGAAGGGATTACCAGGGATGATCAGCAAACCAGAAAATGAGGCGCCAAATAACAAAGGCATGTGTCTTGAATGCGGTACTGGTGTCCTGAAGCTGCAGCACCTGACTTATTTCACCTGGCTGAACAATGAATTGATCACAGTGCCAGACTTTCCGGCTTATGTGTGCGATATATGCGGGCGCAGGGAATACGACGGTAGAGCAATAATATGGCTGAACACGCTGCTCAACCCGGAAACGGGTCGAAGTTCAACCTCACCACGCAAAGCAGAATCAACAGGGGCAAACCAGGCTCAGCCATAGACCTTCGCAAGGTAAAAACTCAATATTGTCTAGCAGCTATATACTCGCAAATCAGGCTCTGTTGAACTGGAGCAAAAATGGCTGCGCCAGAAATATCGACCCGATTGATTTTACGTCCTGGATCTGACCGCTCTTTGCCATGCGCAATGCCTTTTCAACCGGAATCTTTTCAATGCTTATGAACTCGTCCTCGTCTGCATCCAATGGATCCAGATGCAGTTCGGTCGCTAGAAAGACATACATGTACTCTGTCGAATACCCAGGCGCCAGGAAGAAACTACCGATCTCCCGCAAATTTCCTGCCGCCATACCAGTCTCTTCACGAATTTCACGGTAGGCACACTCCTCCGCCGACTCCCCCGGTTCAATCACACCAGCAGGCAGTTCCAGCAGGTTTCCCCCAACTGGATGACGATACTGGCGAACGAACCAGAGGTTGCCATCGCTGTCCAGCGGTACGATTGTTACGGAATTACGGTGTTCGACCACATCCAGATGCGAAACCCGACTTTCGGTGATTCTGATCTTATCCTTTCTAACTTTGAAAACACGACCACGGAAAACGATCTGGGACTCGATCACTTCAAACGGCATAAAAAACCTCCGGAAATAATTAAGGAGCAGCCACCATTTGGTTTGGCTACTCCTTGAATTCCAGTAAATAATAAGTCATCTATTATGGGATATGCAACTCATCTCCCAGGGAGAGCTCATATGGCGTTTGCAAACCATTCGCATAACCGATAGCGTCCGGAGATACATCGCCAAACAAACAAGCTACAGAGTAAATTGTGTCCCCAGATTTAACAGTATAAGTAGTGGGATGCTCTCGCAAGGTGCGACTCCCGGGGTATGTTCGATCGGTCTGGGGTAATTTTAACTCTGTGCCGGGTTGAAGGGTTGTATTAGGAACTATACCATTGATCCGCAGCATTTCGTGTGGATTCACATCAAAACGTCTGGCTATGCAGAATGGGAACTCACCCTGCTGTAAAGTATACGTATCTGGCTTTCCTGGTGTCGCAATTGGCACGGCTACTTTGG
>JBEQLH010000156.1:2812-7323 GCA_040326075.1 Anaerolineales bacterium | reverse complement strand
CTGTCCTCTCTACGAATTCCGCAGCCTGTTCAGGATCTGTGGAAGCGGCTTTGAGATCGCTGTTATCCGGCCTCAGCACTGGAGCATTAAAACCTCCTGAACCGGTCGCAGACCCGGTGATGCTACCAAGTTCTGCTTCGACACTAACCCCCAGCGCGTGGGCAACCCTGACAATCTCCCGCGTTTGTTCGATGTTTTCCTCGTAGGGCAGAGCCGAACCGTCAAACATGACCGCGGATGTACCCAGGTGAATTGCTTTGACAACAGTTTCGAGACTGTCCCCGTGATCCAGAATAGTTGCCACCGGCACCATGGCGCGTTTGGCAGCGTTCACCAGCATTGGCATGCCTAGCTCCAGGGGGACCTTGGGCGTCACTTCCTGAGTGAAGGTCAGGATGAGAGGTGCTTTTTGCTCTTCAGCGGCCATGATATGGCCGATCACCATCTCAAGATTGCCACCCAATAAGCTAATGACCCCATATCGATTCTTCCTTGCATCGCATAGTATCTCCTTCATGCTAACTAGAGGCATAACACTCTCCTAATTTGTTGTAAGATTGCCCATCGCTTCATCCACCTTACCGTCGTGGTGGATGATATGCTTCAAGGCATGGATCTGATAATATATTTCTATCGTTGTAGTCTTTCACATTGTGCCGGTACACCCTTCCGAACCAGAGAACTGGCATAATGCCAGATAAAAACACCTTTCATTGTATGACTCGGACATGATGACGGTTTTGAAACTGGATTAGATTCCATCCCTCAAGTGAGCCAGAGTCACATAATCCTCTTTTACGTGTTCATAGATCTGCTTGTAGAGGGAGAAGTACTCCATGTATTGATAGTGGTTTTCCTGGACGGGTTCCATGCGGTCGATGTATTCAACCCACTGCTTTGCCACTGAGAAATCAGGCAGTACCCCCGTGACGACCCCGGCTAGAATGGCATCACCGAAGGGGGCTCCTGTTCTGCGCTTGACCAGTACCGTCGGCGCGTCGAACACATCGGTGATGATCTGTCGCCACAGGTCACTCACCGCGCCACCCTCGTTCAGCACAATGGGATAGTTGATCTTGAGGCCAGCCTGCTTGATCAGTCGATAGGAATCATACAGGGCATAAGCCACAGCTTCCATCATAGCCCGAACCAGGTGTCCTTTGGTGTGGGTCAATGACAGGCCAAAGATCACACCCCTGGCTTGCGTGTCCCAGATTGGGGTCCGTTCGCCCATCAGGAAGGGCAGGATAACCAGGCCATCACTCCCGACCGGGACTTTAGCAGCCTGCAGGTTAAGCAGATCGTAAGAACTGATGCCCAGTGCCCGTTCCGCCTCCACTTCCAGCTGGGAGAAATTGTCGCGAATGTAGCGAAGGGATTGTCCTCCTGTTATTGTCGAGGGGATGGTAATAAAGTTTTTCTTGGAATCAATGGTGAACCCGAGGTTGATCATCGTCAGGCCTATCGGTGAAAACATGAAGGCCGGATCGGTAAAGATCACGCCAAAGTTGCCGACGGTTCCCAGGTTGCTCATTATGTCGCCTGGCTCAGTGATCCCGGCGGCAATGCAACTGGCGTTAAAGTCCACCTGGATGACCACCGGAATGCCCTGCGCCAGACCGGTTTCGGCTGCGGCCTCGGCCGTCACTTCGCCGGCAATCTCCTCACAGTCGATCAAGTCGGGGAGGATGGCCGGGTCGATTCCCACCTCATCCAGGATGACCTCATCAAAAGTCCGATCCAGAATGCGGTAGGCGACGCCATAGAAGGGGCCTGAAGGATAATTCGCCACAGTCTTTCCGGTTAGCTTTAGCGTGATAAAACCATCGATCGTAAGTGCTTTGTGGATCTGTTTGAAAGAGTCGGGCCTGTTGCTCTTTTCCCAAAGCAAGTTGACAATCGACGGATGATCGTCCAGCCGATTGGCGGTAAACTGCATCATTCGCTCTTCCCCAATCTCTTCTTTAAGCCAGTCAACTTCTTTCGTTGCCCGCCGGTCCATCAGGTTGTAGGCGCGGTGGATGGGGTTGTGATCTTCATCCACCATGACCATTGAGGGTAGGGCTGAAGAGACCCCCATCCCCCGGATATCAGCCGCGTTCACTCGCGATTCGGCAAGGCAGCTCTGGATCAATCGGCAGGCGACTTCCCAGTAGCCCATGGCATCGTGTTCCGACCAGCTGGGCTTGTCGTGGAAGAAAGGATACTCCTCGAAGGCGTAACCCTTGACCTCGCCCTGCGTGTCGATGATGCAAGCCTTAGCTCCTCCGGTACCGTAGTCAAGACCAAGCAAAAAATCTGCCATTATGTTAGCTCCTCTCTATTATGCGTGCTAGTCACTTACTGTATCTTGAGGCTCTTCCAACCTCTTACCCACTGCTCCGCCTGGATGAGTATGTCCAAAAGATTCTTTGGTATAGCCGCGCATTTCAAGCAGCAGGACACACAGAGCGTCGCCTGCGGCTCCGTTTACCAGGGAACTGCCTGTGGCGATCATACCGTAGGGATCCACATCACCTTCGGTTCGGATCACGAATACCACATCGCACAGCTGTGCCAGTGGTGATTCCGGATTCTCAGTCTGGGCTACCAATTTCGCTCCTCGATCGTGCGCAATCTCTGCAAAACGATTGATCTCGAAACTGTGACCACCCTTGGAGATCAGAAAAACTACATCAGCTGGCGTGATAGCTCCCGATCCACCGTGGAGACCATTCGAAGCATTGATGAACAACGCAGGCGTACCGGAACAGGAAAGCAGGTGGGCAAACCGCTCAGCTATTGCTTGCGAAGTGCCGATCCCGCTCACCAGCACATGCCCCCGACAATTCAGCAGCAGCGATAAGACCTCAATAAAGCTTTCGTCAAATTGTTCGGTCAATGACTGAATCGCCAGCGCCTCACCCTTGACGGCTTCTCGTGCTCTGGCTACGATTTCGCTTCTCGATAGGCTCATAAGTCTCCTATAAGCGGCACAGGCTATTTGCTCAACTCACCCACGGAATACCCCTGATGGAGGTCGATGCCCAGCGTCTGCTGGGCTATGATCCCGATCTCCTCGGAATCGCCAGCATATAGCCACAACAAAAACTGGTCAGTGCTCTTTGACCGGTCTGTGATCCCACCGATGGTCTGCCCTTAATCATCATGTCCCACCTCATCCTCATCTTGCAGGAGGACTCGGGCAGTCCGATCATCAGTCACGAGGACATTTATCAAATTTCCCCTGAGTGCAGCCCTGAGCGACGGAACTTTCTCCGAACCACCCGAAATCGCGATTACGCGCGGAATCCTCTTGAGTTGCTCCAACTCCACCCCCATGATCCGGTGGTTGACTTCGTCCCTGACGGCATTTCCCTCTCGATCGAAATAACGCAATCCGATATCTCCTACCGCCCCCTTAGCCTGCAGACGATCGAACTCTTCCTCGGTGAAGACATTGTTCGTGCGTACGACGGAATCGGATGAGGGGATTCCGACTCCCACGAGGGCGATATCTGCAAGGGCGGTCCGAGTTAATACATCAGCGATGTGTCGTTCTTTCATTAATGCGTCTTTGGTAAGTTTGTGATTGACGATGCCTGGCGCCGAGAGAATCACGGCTCGGGCGCCCAGAGTCTGGGCCATGCGCCGGGTTAAGTCAACCCCATCGACATCAGATGTTGGCTCACTCAGCCCGCCCAGGCCTTGAACCACGCGCAGATCAGGATAGTGTTCAGTGGTCAGAGCGCCCACCATAGCTGACAGGGTCCTTCCCCAGGTAATCGCCACTGTTTCGCTCCCCTTCAGACCACGCAGGAAGCATTGGGCTGCCACAGGTCCCAGTTGCGCCCGAATGGTGGTTGAAGAGTACTCGGAAGGAACCACAGCGATAGTTTCAGCCAACCCGTATTTGTTCTCCAGCGCGTGTTCCAGATCAGTGTCGGTCTGGCCCCCAGGAGAAATCATGATCTGGACAACTTTTTCTTCGCGGGCCATGCGCAGCATCCGTGAGACCTTGATTCGAGACAACCCTAACCGCCTGCCAATCTCCATCTGGGTCAATCCATCTTCGTAGTACAACTTGGCAAGCTTAACCAGCAGTCTGTGGGTTTCAGGATCCATTTTAATTATTCCTGTTGTGTTATCCTTTCACGTCTCTGCTGAAGAGTTGCCAGTCTCAGTGGCCTAATCTTTCCACGCCATGATCTTGTCCACGTGACAGGGATAGATACTTTCAACTATAAGCAAATCCACAACGACTGTCAAGTGGTCACCTGCGTTCATTTGGTCAAAACTAACTCAGAACGGCAAAGTGTTCATATGTTCACATCTGAACACTTGACAATTGAACATCGAATCTGTAGAATAAGCCTACAATGTCACTTGCATCTCTCTTAAGCGCTTGTCACCATAGCTAGAATCGTTCAGATTCCTATGGCTTTGATCTTGAAGAGATGTGCCGAATCTTCATGGGTTGCTGACATTCACCAGAAACTGAGTGCTAAACCCGCAGGGCATATGTGCATTGT
>JBEQLH010000156.1:0-2712 GCA_040326075.1 Anaerolineales bacterium | reverse complement strand
TTGCTGACATTCACCAGAAACTGAGTGCTAAACCCGCAGGGCATATGTGCATTGTCTGCACCATAATCGTACTAAGCCATTGATCCACCGAAAGAATACATCGCACTTTGAATTGATAGCGGAGAATCTGGATTGGAAATTGTGTCTGGTTCTAAAAAAAAGCACTCCACAATCGAATCAGGGCACAGAATGACTTTCAAGTGTGACCTGAGCGAACTGCTCGGGAACACCACCTGGCAGCATAACTCCATATCCACTGGCAACCACTTCCAAGAGCTGCGAGCTCTAGCCATACTCCTGGGCAGGTATGTGGGTCGCTGTGCTCCTGACCGGCGCTGGTGTGGTCTTCTGAGTTCGGAGGGGGGCGGGGATCTCCATATTTCGCGATCAATTTTCAAATTCGCCAATCGCCTATGTTACATACCAATGACAATTATCACTTGACAGAGGATAGAAATTATTATAAAGATAATAAAACGTTTACGCAAACGTTTGTTTGCGTGTTTCTGCGGTTCTTTTTGAATGTGGATTTGTTGAGCGAATAAGAATGAATAGAGCTCAGAGTGTGAGCTTTTTATCTACAACTTCTTCTTTTATGACCAAATCTACACGTCGTAGTGTCAATAGAAGATCTATGAGCATGTGAAAAGAAATCTTCGGATACTGGCCGCTTGAGAGATAGAGTCTATCCTATCTCCGGGCTATGGCCGTGCTAATAGTCGCCTGTCAGAGCATTCGGCTACATAAACGCAACGAAAAGAGCGAAAAGGAGGTGGCATGCAACATTAAGAGCAATCCTGTCGGATCAGAGCAAGCTAAGGAGATGCAAAATGGTAGAAAAGAAGAAAAAGAAACAAATGAGCCGGCGCGAATTCTTGCGCGTTGGGTCAATCGGTGCAGCAGGTTTAACGCTGGCTGCTTGTGCCTCGACTGAGGCGACAACCGATGCGCCAGCTGAAGCAACAGGGGCACCTGACCCAACCTCACCACCGGCAGCGGGCGAGAAGGTTGTGTTGGAGATCATGGCTCTAGCTGAGTACGAAGCTTCTTACCAGGAGCTTTGGAACGTGTTTAACGCTCAAAGCGGGGACAGCGAGGTCAGCGTTTTCTCCATTAACGAAGACACAGCGGCAGCTCACGAGGCCAAGGTAGCAGGCGGCTACCTGCCGGCCATCGAGCTGACCCAGGAGATGCAGATCTTCTTCGACAAGAACAACTACGAAATGGCCTTCAACCTGGGAGAGCTTGACTTTCCCTGGTGGGACCGCTGGCAGTTCGACGTCAAGAACCTCTGGTCTGACCTGCACGGCCTGCCCGGCCCACGCTCCCTGGATGCCTTCCAGGGTTATGCGGTCACCTGGCAGTACAATGATGAGCTGATGCAGCAGTCCGGGCTCGATCCGCACAGTGATGTCAAGACCTGGGCTGACCTGGAAAAATGGCTCAGCGAGGGCGCGGCCTGGGCGGCAAAGACCGATGGCGTGGACTGGTTCTACAACCAGGCCTGGCACAACTGGGTCTTTGGCAATCTCTATACCGACCTGCTTCCTCAGGCTTTTGCTGATGGAGGACGAGCACGCCAGGTCGACTGCTGGACTGGCAAGGCCAAGTTCAATGCTGAGGACTCGCCCTACCGCCACTACTACGAATTCTTCCTCAAAGCCAACGACGAAGGATGGATGCCGCCCAGCATGTGGACCAACGTGTGGGAAGGCGACATGGAAGCCTCCTACATCGCTGGCAAGTCAGCAATGATGCTCCATGGCCCGTGGGTGTGGGACAAGGCACTGGCTGCAGGTTCCGAATTTGCAACAAGTGGTCACCAGGAGGGTCTACCTGCGACGCCGCCGGCCGAAGGGCAGGGAGTCTGGATCCAGGGCGCACAACCGCCGAACATCGACAACCAGTGGTTCATCCGTGCGGGCAACGAGGACACCGCCCACTGGCCGCAGACTCAGGCCGCCTGGAACTGGTTCTGGAGCCCAGAAGCAATACCCATGAAATCCCAGGCCGAAGGTCGCTGGCCGCTTTATGACCTGGACGAACCCCTGGATCTGCAAGGACCGCAGTACCAAAAGGTCCTGAAAGAAATAGGCAGCGAAGGCGGTCTGTGGGCTGATGCTGAATGGGAGCAAGGCTTGAACGGCACCACGGCAGCCAGCCCCTACCGCTTGAAGGGGTCCAAGGGAGTCTGGGACTGGGAATCCAACGGCAACAACGAGGTCATGGCCGACGTGTTGGAGGGCAAAATCACGATCCAGGAAGCTCTGGATCAGGCCCAGGCAAACTGGGAAGCAAGCTACGAAATCCCAAGCTAAGGGCTGAGAACGTAATCTTCCGTACCGGTGATGGAGCATTCATTCACAGGTATGGTCTGGTATCATCTGTGGGGGCAGGTCCGCCGGACCTGTCCCTGCAGATTGTGTTTTAGGCAGATAGGAGATACAGTTATCGAAGCAAACGTTGATTGCTCGATCTGAATAGCTACTGGTGCAGCCCAGCGTGCTATAGGCCACCCAGGCGCTCACCTCTTTGGAGGGGTAGGATTATGCAAGCTACACAAATAGATGCCGCTGGTGAGGAGCAAGCCAGACGTCCGGCCAAAGCCAAAAAGAAGGAGCTGAGCAAGTTGGAGCGTCGCAGGATCCTGCGGAATTGGGCCTTGATTGCGCCGCAGTTCATCCTATTCGTCACGCTGACGCTCATCCCCCT
>JBEQLH010000155.1:0-7344 GCA_040326075.1 Anaerolineales bacterium | reverse complement strand
ATTTGTTCATTGGGATCGTTCAATATTTCGGAGGCGAGTTCAAGGGCCTGTCTTTGATTGCTGACCAATCCGATGGCCTGAGCTTCTTGAATTCTTTCTAACAAACTGCCAATTATGGGACCTGGTTCTAATCCGAACTCGTTGATTAAATCGTTTCCATTTACAATCAAAGGAGGATTGATGGCTTGGTTCCTGTCTTCCCACCATGCCTCGAGGAGACTCCTGGTCACATCGATCTGATGTTCCCAAAGCGCAGAGGGTAAGGTGGGTCCATATGCAGCCAGAGTGTCTGCCAGAGACAGCAAACATATATCAACCCCAGCGGGTCCTGTGTCTTTGAAGAAGCGGAAGATGGCTCTTCGGGAGGGCAGACCACCTGTTTGTGCCAGCCATAATGGACGCATATGATGGAGAACAATAGTGCGCAGTCGTTCAATCTCAGGGTTACTCAGCTGCAAGGCACTCCCCCGATCTGCGATCATTTTGGAACCAGCTATCTCGTGCTCAATGAATCGAATGCGCGCATCTTCGTCAATTTGCCTGGAAAGTGGTTTACCGGTATCGTGGTAAAGGGCTCCCAGGAAAAGCAGGGGTTGTAAGGTGCGATTTTGATTGATTGGAACATTGAAGTGAGAATCAAGCTGCTTTCGAAACCGTCCTAACCGCTGTGAGATCAAGCCGAAATATAAACTGGCGGAGTTTTCTGGATCGTGTACAGGCTGCAGGACATCAAGAACTATCCGCAGCTTCTTTATTACGTCCAGTGTATGTTCCCAGACATCCAAAATGTGTGGGGGGGATTGCTCCAATCCTTTTAATGCAGATAGCTCGGGTAAAACATGAGGGATTGCGTGTAGGTAATCGAGGGACCTTATCGCTGCGGATGGTTTTCGGCTTTCCAGGAGCTCAAATAATTCATCCCGCAGTCTCTCAGCTGAAACTTCTGAGAGCAGGGGTACTGCTGCACGCATTCTTTCCCGAGTATCCGAGTCAGTGAGAATACCGAAAGAGATTGCAAAGCGAATGCCTCTCAGAATGCGAACTGGATCCGATTTAAATGCATCAGGTGTACACGACCGCAAACGCTTAGCAAACAGATCTGCAGCACCTCCACTTGGATCCAATAATTCTTGGGGACGACGGATGTCAACCGCCATGGCATTGATTGTAAAATCGCGTCCTTTGAGGTCTTCCTCGAGACTATCACCTTGGAAGGCTGCGAAATCTAAGACCAGTCGATCGCCATCGGGTTGGGGAAGAATGACGCGCCCAATGTCCCGCCCTTTATCCAATGGGTAAAATGCTCCCCCAAGAGAATCGGCGACTTTGCGAGCGAATTTAATCGCTCCATCTGGAAGGGTGAAATCCAGGTCTTGTACTGTATTTCTGAGTAAGGCATCACGTACAGCCCCACCGACCACATACACTGGGAGATTTTGAGGTAAGAGAGGGGTGATTCTCTCCAGTATCGGATGAATGGAAAGCGGAGGGGTAGTGGACATGTACGATATTTGGGGTGTTTCCTTGAATCTGGAGGCTTTTGCTGCCTGGCGAGCTTGTTCGGGAGTTCCCCCCTGGCTGATTATTCGTCCACCTAGACTGGCGATCCACCGGCCGGCGTAGGGGGAGTGATCACTGTGCTGACCATTTGGCGGCAGCTCAGAACCGGCCATAGCTATTCAGAAGGTTGGTATTTTGACGGATTAACAGTACCAATAAAGGGAAGGTTGCGATAATATTCGTCCAGATCGAGACCATAACCGAAGACAAATTTGTTGGGGATCTCGAATCCCCGGTAATCGATAGGTACATCTACTTCTCTACGTTCAGCCTTATCGAGAAGAGTACAAACTTTTAAACTGCGAGGATGCCTGGTAGCCAGCAGTTCTAACACTGATGCAATAGTATATCCGCTGTCAACAATATCCTCGACCAACAAAACATCACGGTTGTGGATATCCTCTTTCAGATCCAGCGCAATTCGTACCTGACCAGTAGATTGTCGCGCCCCAGTCCCATAGGAAGAAACAGCCATGAAGTCAATCGTGTGGGGTAGGGAGACATACCGCATCAAATCGGCTAAGAACATTACCCCTCCCCGTAAAATACAAACCAAGTGGAGATTCTTATTCTGGTAATCTTTACTTATCTCCACACCCAATTCGGCGATTCGGGTTTGTAATTCTTCGGCGGGAATTAATATTTCTTCCAGAAAAACGTGATAATCTTGCATACTCAATCTCTTGGAACTTCGTGGTGCTGCCTGCAGCGAGCCTCATATAGCTCGGAAGCACCGATAGCTACAACCGGATCATTGTAATGGGCAGGTTCTCCATTTAATAGGCGTTGGGTGCGAGAGGCTTCTTCACCACACTTCATGCAAATCGCGTGGACTTTATCAACCTGCTCTGCTTGAGCCATTACAGTTGGCATTGGTCCGAAGGGTTCACCTCGGAAGTCAGTATCCAATCCGGCAACGATGACCCGCAAGCCATCATCAGCCAGGTTTTGGACAATCTGGATCAGCTCGACATCAAAAAACTGGGCTTCGTCAATCGCCACGACTGTTGTGTCATCATCCAGGTCTTGCAGGATTTGGGATGCGGATTGAATTGGATGGGCATCATAATCGCTCCCGGCATGGGAGGTGACTTTGGCTTCAGAAAAACGATTATCAATTGCGGGCTTGAACACCTGGACTTTTTGTTTTGCGATCGTGGCGCGGCGCAGGCGCCGGATTAACTCATCAGTCTTGCCACTGAACATTGAACCAACAATGACTTCAACAACCCCGGAGTGGTGTCTCATAGGGAACTTCGACCCTCCTTAATATTATTTTGTTATAGTGAAAAGCAGTTGATCAACTTGCTGGAGCCTTCCCTGCCAAATCCGGATGGAAGTAGATGCTGCGAAGGCTTCCTTGAACACCAAATTTTATGATTTGACGTGGATTCTACCATAGACCTTCAGGGCAAATTTTCAGCTTCCCGGACCTTCATGAAAGAAAAACAGGCAGATGTAGTCTAACATCTGCCTGTGATTGATTATGCTGAATGAAAAATTAAACCTGAATCTCCTGGGCTGCTTCGGGCAGCTGATAGCCGAATTGGCGCAGCCGCTTCTTGAGGTCAGCCAGGGATTTCCGGCCAAAACCATCAACCGCGAGCAGCGATGCTTCGCCTGTTTCCAGCATATCCATCACCTGACCAACCTTTGTGATCTCAGCTCTGGCGAGTGATTCTGTAGCTCGGGTTCCAAGTTCAAGTTCGGCGATCGGTCGTTCTGGGGAAACCTTTTCCGCTTCGCGAGCTTCGGATTCATCGATGTATTCTTGCCGAGCCTGAAGTTTTTTGTAGAATCGATCTACCTGACCCTCGGTGTCGACGATGCGCTGCTCACCGGTAAAAAATGGATGGCAATTCGAACACACATCAGTGTGGATTTCTTTAATCGTTGAACCAGTTGTCCAGGTGTTACCGCATGCGCAAACAACCAGGGCTTCCGGATAATATGTGGGGTGAATTTCTTCTTTCATAATTTTATTAGTCCTTAGCAGGCAGTTAAATACCAATATTATTAAACCTGGGAGTTGTGTATAACGAACTCAGGCTTCTGGTTGGACACTGACCCGTTTTCGCCCTTCACGTATCGTTTCATAAACGACTATGCCTTCTGACGTGGCGAAAAGGGTATGATCGCGACCAAGGCCAACATTGCGACCGGGTTTGATCTTGGTTCCGCGTTGACGAACGAGTATATAGCCTGAGAGCACACGCTCACCGCCATATACTTTGACACCTAAGCGCTTTGATTGGCTGTCGCGACCATTGCGGCTTGATCCACCACCTTTTTTATGAGCCATTCTTACCTCCAGATTTTTCTACAATCGAAGCAATCAGCAGTCGAGTATACTTTTGGCGGTGACCGGTCTTTACGCGGTAGCGTACTCTCGCTTTGTATTTGAAGACCACTATTTTTGGACCTTTTGTTTGGGATTCAACAGTGGCTTCAACTTTCGCGCCTTCAAGATAAGGTGTACCTATGGATGTATTCTCACCATCTGTGATTAATAGCACCCGATCGAGATCGACCTGTTCGCCAATCTCTGCTTGAAAGCGATCAATCTCGATCGTTTCACCTTCAACGGCTTTATACTGTTTGCCGCCATCTTCAACTATAGCGTATTTCATAGACATTCCTCCAATCTTCACTTCGCCACATTTTCCGCGCCAAAAATATTTTTATGCGCCGAGGTGTGGGGAAGTTGGGGACACATGGTATAGCCCCAGCGGTTTTTTGCCAGGGCTGCATCATTATAACGAGGAACTTAATCTGTGTCAACAAGATTCACGATCAATTATTTCCCTCGGGTAACGCTTTTGAAAGGTGGAAGAAGGCATTCCCATGGTATATTGTTTGCAAGAAATAGATATTTTATTGGTTTCTCCGAGCCCACTATCTCACGGATTTCACTGGATGTGCTCGCCGAGGAATCCGGTGAGAAACTATTGGCGGGGAATATATGCTGGTTAAGGCAATTTATAGTTAACTTATGGCATCAATCTGCTCAAATTGTGATTTTCACAATCCCCCTGGAATGCGTTTCTGTGGAAATTGTGGTTCGCGGTTGTCAGAAATCCTGAATTCACAGACATCGCCCCTTGATTCAACTTTGGAACCAATGGAAAATTTCGGGGTGCTGATGGGATCAGATCTTAAAGAACGCTTTCGACAGGCCGGGTTGGAGTCTGCTGGTCAACGGCGCAATGTGACTGTGCTGTTTGTAGATTTGTGTGATTACACTGGTTTAGCGGGAAAAATGGATGATGAAGCCTTGTATGAGGTCATCCAGCTCTATATTCGCATGCTGGCGGAGAAAGTCTACCAGTATGAAGGCATGGTGGATAAGATTACTGGCGATGGATTAATGGCCTTGTTTGGGGCTCCATTAGCTTATGAAAATCCAGCCGAGCGCGCGGTTCGGGCAGCCATGGATATGCAGGCTGGTCTTCAGGATCTCAACCTGGATCTTGAAAACAGGTTGGATGAGCGCTTGCAAATGCGCATCGGTCTCAACCGTGGAACAGTCATTGTGGGCGGTATCGGAGCAGATCTGCTGATCGATTACACTGCCATTGGGGATACAGTCAACCTGGCCAGGCGGCTCCAAGAATCAGCGAACGTGGATTCCATTCTGGTGAGTGAAAGTGTTTATCAAGGCACAGAAGCCTTATTTGAGTATGAATTACAGCCCGAATTGCTGCTTAAAGGTTATCAACACAGCCAGAATGGTTATCACCTTTTGGGTTCAAAATCCCAACCTGGTTTAGTGCGTGGCATCCAGGGTTTACGTTCTCCAATGGTGGGTCGGGATGCCGAGCTGGAAACCTTGCTGGGTGCATTGAATGACCTGGATCAGTATCAGCGTGGTCAGTTTGTGACATTGATCGGGGAAGCAGGGATCGGTAAGAGTCGACTGACCACGGAATTCAAAGCCAATATCGATCCAATAATAATGACTGTATTGGAAGGTCAGAGTCTGACATACCGCAAATCTGTCTCCTATTGGATCTTCCTCGATCTGCTGCGGGATTATCTGGGTGTCACACCCGGCACCTCGAACATTGAGGTACGAGAACGATTAGTTTCCAGGGTTAACCAAACTCTGGGTTCCGAAGCCGGGGAGGTCCTTCCGTTCCTGGAACATTTGTTATCCCTGGAATCTTCGGATGGGGAAGTTGCACGGCGCTTATCTTACCTGGATGCTGAACAACTACGCAAACAAACATTCATTGCCCTGCGGAATTTGCTGCTGGCAGAAGCCCGTCAAAAGCCCTTGATTTTGATCTTAGAGGATTTACATTGGGTTGATGAAGTTTCCCTGGACTTGCTGGCTTTCCTACTCGATTCAATCGATGATCTACCAATAATGGTGCTGGTAATCTCCAGACCCCCATTAGAGAGCGCCTTCGACGAAATCCTCACTCAAACCCAATCACGACTCAGGGAGCGCTGTCGATCTATCCAGCTGCAGAACCTATCGGATGAACAAAGCGATCGATTGCTTTACAGCCTGGTGGGCAAGCTGGAAATCCCTGATGATTTCCGCAATCAGATCCTGAATCGGGCAGCAGGAGTTCCTTTTTATATTGAAGAAATCTTGCGCATGCTGATTGATAAACAAATATTGGTTTTTGATGATGGACGATGGATATTCTCTTCTGATGAAGATATGGAGCTTGAGGTACCGGATAACTTACAGGATTTGATCCTCACCCGTTTCGATCGCCTGGAGCCAATCCAGCGGAGCATCTTGCAAACAGCTTCTGTCATCGGCAGACAATTTAATAGCGGTTTGCTTAATGGTGTAATGCAATTTGGTGAAGGCGTACAGCTTAAACAGGCACTATCATCATTAGTAGAGAAAGCTTTTATCCTGCCGCTAGCAGAGCAGGGTGATGATGGATATCTGTTCCGGCATGTACTAACCTCGGACGCAGTTTATCGTACTTTGCTCCGCCGGGAACGGAACAAATTACACGGGATGGTTGCCGAAACATTGGAGCAGTTTTATGCAGACCGTTTGGAGAGCCAGGTCGAGGTTCTTGCCGGTCATTACCTGCGCAGCGTCCATTTAGATAAAGCCTTGCACTATCATATCTTGGCTGGCAGTAAATCCGCTCGCGATTATGCAAACCTGCAGGCAAAAAAGTATTATGAGGAAGCAAGGGAATTGCTTTCCCAAATAGCTCATAGTGCAGATCAAGCTTTGGAGGTTTGGACCGGCTTGGGAGATGTACTGGTGTTTATTGGCGAATACGATAATGCCCGGGAATGCTACCAGCAGGCTTTGGAGACCAATATTGATTCTCGGCTCTCGCCAGAAAAACAATCACAAAATGTCATTCATCGTAAGATAGCGATTACATATGAACGCCAGGGGGATTTTGACCAGGCATTGGATCATCTCAATCTGGCGAGTAAAGCTCTTGAATCTGCTGATATCCCTTCACCTGAAGCCAGAGCTCAAATATTGAATGATACCGGTTGGATTTATTTCCTGCGGGGGAATTTCGATGAGGCACAGGATGCGCTGCAATCAGCATTGGACCTGGTGGAGGATTCTGATCAATACAGTATCGTTGCATCGATTCATAATCGACTGGGGGCAGTGGCTTACCAGTTGCGGGAATACAAACAAGCCGCGAAATATGTCAAAAAAAGCCTGGAGCTGAGAAGAACGTTGGGTGATTTGTCAGGTGAAGCGCGCTTGTACAATAACCTGGGCTTGTTGGGATTGATGTCAGGTGATTTACTGGAGGCAGAAACAAATTTCAATCAAAG
>JBEQLH010000154.1:0-7425 GCA_040326075.1 Anaerolineales bacterium | reverse complement strand
CGAAGGAGGTTCTTGGAAGCGTTCTTCGACTTCATGTTCATTCCGCTCAGAGTGCTTCCAAAAGCTGATTATGAGAAGTGTCTTGAACCAAATTTCTACTCAATCTTTCCAGATTAAACCTCCTAAAACCTGTTATCTAATTTGGTGAGTTCAGTGGGATGTAATGGAGATAATCCCTAAGGTCGCCAGGCCAACCACAATTAACTCCACTGCCAGGGCGCCTAGCAGGATACCCAGCACACGCTCGAGCAGTTCTACAGTGGCGTGTGATAAATACTTGGCAATCCGGCCAGCCGAGTACAGCACCCCGAGATCGATTAACGCAATCACCAGAATCATCCCGATAATTAATGCGGCGGTTGTCAAATCCTGGACTTCAACCGAAGCGACGACCAGGATGACGATCCCCACCGGGTTGAGGGTCAATGGAATCGCTAATGGTGAGACTGCCAGGCTCATCGGGTCTTTCTTCACCTGTCCATCAGGAGCAGATCCCCCACCACCGACGACCATCCCAAGGGCCAGGATCAGCAGGATTAAACCGCCGAAGATGGTCAGAGAACCGATCGAAAAATGCAGGAAGGACTGCAGAATTGCCCCCAGGAGGAACAAACCGAGTGCCACTATTCCTGCGATCATGGCGGTTCGCTTGGCAACCTGGCGGCGCACGCTTTTTTCCATGCCCTCTGTCATGGAGATAAAAATCAGCAGCACTTTGATCGGCCCCATGCCGATAAAGAGGGCAATAAAGATTTCAACGGGTGAGATGATATTCATAGAGGTTACTCTTATTTAAGTTTCCTATTTTTCCTATAACGAGAAAGCCGCATATCACATTTCGAAGCATAGATGCTCTTCAAGCTGCTTCTTCTTCATCTGTACTTGATTGAATTCGCAGACGATTAGCATACCTGCTGAATACATAGGTTCCAAGGTCGAAGAGCAGCCCTCCCAATACCAACAGCCAGGCTCCTCCAGTGACACCGTTTTGTGCATCCCAAACCAAGACGTATGCCAGGGTGGTGAAGGGCAGCAAGAGAAAACCCAACAAGGGGATCAAGATGCCCTCAAAAGCTGCACCAACGCGGTTGGTAAAAAGCCACATGAAGAGCAGCACCAGGCGCGGGGCTAGAGTGAGTATTCCAGTCAGCAAGCAGCCCATATTCATTTTCATTGGTCTATCCTATGCGGTGGGTACAGGGGCTGCGCTTTCTGCGGCGCGCTTCTTGCGTTCGGCTGGCCACAGGCCGAAAAAGATCAGCAGGACCGCCGCGCCGACTGCGATGGCACCCATCCAGTTGATGGCATTGAAGCCCACCGCATCCGCCAACCAGCCGCCGATCAGCGAGCCCAGGAACGACCCAAAAGCGGCCGCAGCGATCACCCAGCCGGTGGCCTGTCCGGGTGGTATGGTGGAAAAGCGCATGGCCAGCACTGGCTGGGTCAGGCGCACGAAAGGATTGGCCTGGTAGAAAATCTGCATGGATGCCGCCACCAGCAGGATCGGTGATTTCGCCACCATACCCAACACGGCCAATCCGATGGCGCCCACCAGGCGCATGATATTGCCGGTGATGAAATCGGGCATGGCGCCCGAACGCCCCAACCAGGCGCCGGCAACGAAGAAGAAAAGGATATTGAGCAAACCGGCCAGCGAGATCAAACCAGAAGTGGTCGCCTGGTCGATACCGTACACGTTCGGCAGGATATTGGCGATCTGGGCGTTGATGCCGTTGTTGCCTGTCGAGCTCAGGACCAGGATCAGCAGGTACAGGCCAAAGGTGGAGATGAACATTTGTTTCAGCCCGAAGGATTTTTTTCCTTCCTTGTGGTATTCATCCGGCTTGTCTTCCGGCAGGATGATGCGTTTGGCGGGTTTGGCACTTGAGAACCAGGTGACGATAGCTGTCAGCAGCATTATGCCGGCAGCAATCATGAAGCGGGAGCTGAAATCCATGCCTGCAGTGGCTGCCCAGGCCATGATGGCACCGCCGATCACCTGCCCAACAGGTGCTAACAGGTTGAAAGTCGTTAACCGCTTGGCCTGCAATGATTGTGATAAGCCCGCCCCGACGATGAAGACCGGTCCCACAGCATTAATCGCCGCCACTGAAATCCCCAAAAATATTGCGTCCAGCGCGTAGAGCGCTTTCGCTTCGGCAGAAATGGAATACATGAAGAAGCCAACTGCCATTCCCAGCACGCCCAGGCTCAAGATCAGACGATGGGCGCGATACTTATCGGCAAAGCCGCCCAGGACTGGTCCCAAGATCGCTGCCAGGCTGATGATCGCCATGACGATGCCCGCATCCGCTGCGTTGCCAGTTACATCCGTTACGAAGGGTGGGATTAAAAGTGAGATAAATGCGGAGAAACCAGCACCGAAGGCGATATTGGAGACCATCCACCATTCGAATGATGAGCCCTTACCTTTGTTCTCGTTTGCAGTCATTTGATTTGTCATCTGATTCCAATCTCCTCTTCTTTCTGTGTATTCTGCTTAAACTTTTGGAACATTCAGCTGGCGGAAAACTTCCAGTAAATTTTCAGGTGGATCACCGATAACAACATACTCATCCGCGCCGGCTTGCAGCGCAGTTTCTTTTATCCTGCGTTGTCTGCCTAGCACGATCAGGATTATCTTTGTTTCTAAAGTGAGTGATTTAATTTCAGGCAGCACATCCTCCATGTCCCCTCCCGGTAATTCCCAGTCCAACAGCGTTAAATCGGGGCTTGTGCTTTTGATCAGCGCGATCAGCCCATCGCAATTACTGGCACTACCGATGATCTTGAGACCGGGTTCTTCGCTCAGCATCAATTGGATTGCTAATCGCAGGTCTGTGTCTCCGGTTGCAAGCACGATGCGCATCGATCACTTCCTGTTAGGGGACGAGATATTTATTTGTGGGTCTTGGAAATAACTTGGCAGCAGGCGCGTAAGGAATCCAATCCTGCTTATATACATTACCGGAATTCAAGCGCGCAGGAAACTGCCAAGCGGCAGGTTTTTCCCCTGGACAGATCGCGTGATTTGTACCTGGACACATGTCCAGGTAATCGGGTTGGTTAAAAGTAGGTGGGCTTCCGATACCTGTGTTGGCAAATATGACCCCCGCTATATAGGTCAGCTCATTTCAGTTATTTTAGAAAATTATGTTCGTTCTAATTTGTCTTTCTAAACCATCCCGTGCTGCAGAGCCAGGCTGACAGCTTCGGTGCGGTTGCTTGCCCCCATTTTTGAGAGGATATTGCTGACATGGAACCTGACCGTTCCTTCGCTCAGGGATAGCTGCCCAGCGATCTCCTTGTTGGTTTTACCTGCCACCAGCAGTGTCAATATCTCTCGTTCGCGTCCGGTCAGCTCGTCTCCTTGGACGGTGGATTCTTTCACAGATGCGACCAGCGCCTGCGCCGCGGCCGAGTCAATCGTCGCCCGTCCCCGATTCGCTTCCCGGATTGTCTCTGCCAGTTTATCGGAATGCACGTCTTTAAGCAGGTAGCTGATCGCCCCGGCCTTGAAGGCTTGCTCGACCAGCTCCTGGTCGGCGAAACTGGTCAAGGCGATCACCTGGATAGAACTGTCCTCAGCACGAATGAGCCTGGTCGCCTCAAAACCATCCATATTGGGCATCAGCAGGTCCATCAGGATCACATTTGGCTCGACATCGTTACATAGAGAGACGGCTTGCTGTCCATCCTCTGCCTCTCCCACGACCAGGATGTCATCATAAATGGATAAGAATACCCTCAAACCATCCCTGACCATCAAGTGATCATCAACGATCATCACACGGATTGTATTGTTGTCACCCATATTAATTGGCCTTCTTGAATGCTGGCGCATTAATCCAGAGTCTGGGCATTATTATACTCTTCACCTGACCAGGTAAGAGAAATCTGTGTTCCCTTCCCTGGAGTGGTATTCAACTCCAGCCTGGCGTCGATATCATTTGCCCGTTCGGTCATTATTTGTATGCCAAGCTTATCTTCAGCCACATTGTTTTGATCAAATCCCCGCCCATCATCGCGCACAGAAAGTTTTACCTGATTTGAGTCAGACTGCAGTTCTACGATCGCTTGTGTGGCTTCAGAGTGTTTGGCGATGTTATTGAACGCCTCCTGGGCGATGCGGTAAAACGCGATTTTCACCTCAGTGGGTGGATGGGATTCTCCTGTGGTTTGAAAAGTCACTGGGATGCGGCTGCGACCGGTGAGCGCATCACCGAGGTGACGCAACAAGGTAGTCAGATCAGCAGCTTCCAACGAAGCTGGTCGCAGCTCAAACAGTAAGGTGCGCATTTCTCCCAGCGCACCCCGCACCAGCTGGCGCAGCTTGACCAGGTTGCGCTGGCCTTCTGTTGGGCTTCGTTCCCACACTGTGGGTAATACTTCTGCAATTAAGGAAGCCGAGTAAATTGTCTGGGTGACAGCATCGTGCAGGTCCCGCGCCAGACGACTGCGTTCTTCTCCGGCTGCTGCTTGCCTCTCCTTCTCTTGAAGCCAGGTGGAATCCACTACCCTTGATATATCCGCAGCAATTGTTTCAGCAAGCTGAATCTCATCCTCGGAGAAGTGCCGATCTACCTGGTTGCAGGTCACAGCTACCACCCCTACGATTTCGCCTCTTAATTTGATAGGTATTAACATTAAACATTGGATCTGGTATTCGTGTAAGAATTCTCGGACCGCTGGATCCCAGTGGATTTTTTGGATTTCGGAATCGACCAGGCTCTCACCTGAATCTAGAACCCTCCCAATCAATGGCATTTCTTCTAATGGAACATCGATCTGCGTTTGCCCGATTGGACCGATCTCGAAATCGTAACCAACCATGTATTTCAGGTCATCGCTTTCGGTTGCACGGAAGATTATATGGGTATAACGAGCTTCATAATGCCGCGTGATGAGTTCAGCGAGACTCTGTAAGGCAATCGGCAGGTTTGCAGTCGAGGTTACTATGTGACCAACCTGGTTGAGGAAATTCAGATCCTCAATTTTCTGGCGTAAAGCCTCCTCTGCAAGATAACGCTCAGATATATCAGCTCCATATACGGCAATACTGGTGACATTCCCATCATCATCAATGATCGGGAATAGTCGATTCTCGTAATATTTACCTTCGCGCATATCTTCCCAGGCAACTGGCTTATTGCTGGCGATCAACTCATCTGCTTTAATTCTGCGTATCTCCGCTACCTGAGGTTCGAAAAGATCGAATACATTTATTCCTATCGCCTCTTGAATGCTGATCCCGAGTCTTTCGGCAGCAATCTCGTTAATATCCAGTATCCTACCTTCTAAATCCGCCAGCAAAGCGGAATCAAGTGGTGCGTCAAGCAGTGCCCGGGCTCTTCGTTCGCTCTCGCGAAGGGCTGCCTCTGCTTGCTCTCTATTGGTGATCTCTTGAGTGAGCTGCAGATTAGTTTGCGCCAATTTCGTTGTGCGCTCCTCAACCAATCCTTCTAGGTTATGGCGATATTGTTCCAGGGCTTCCTCGGTTTTAATGACTGAATTTGACATTTGCAAACTGGCAGCAATCGCTATCCCCAAAAAGCCCAATTCGCCAAACGGAATGTAGGGTAAAAAACCGCTTTCACCTAGAATTTCATAAAAAATACCGGCAACGAAAGGCAGAATTCCCAGCCCCAAGATAATGGCCGGCTGGCGTTCTCCTCGCCAATATTGCCGGATTAAGGCAAATATTATGAAACCTAGTGACACCAGTCTGGCGAGAAGATGGACATCAAGCCAGATACTTCCAGACGAGTCCAGGTTGGCTAGCTTTTCTCCCCAGGGTAGGGAAATGTTTATCAAGCCTGATACCTCTCCAATGAATGCCACCGGAGAGATAATGAAAACAAGGCTCGTTACAAGAAATGCAGACGATAACACCCATAAGAAAATACGCGGCCGGAAATCTGTATAATGTGAAATATACCAAATGAGGCTAATAAATGCTCCAGCAACAAAAATCGCGTCAAAACGGTTGATCGCTAAATATTCGCTAACAATGGTGGTTGAATACCACCTGATGCCATTAAACAACGTGGTGGCATAACACAATGCGAATAAGGCGAAGGTGAGATATAGTGGTTTATTATCTTTCCGGCGCAGGCCAATAAATAAGTAGAGGATGCCAAATCCCAGACAAATGCCTGCTATTAGGCTAACGGCTGTAAAGTAGTAGTGCATTTTGCTCCAATTCAAGAATCAGTATAAGGGGCAGCGAGAAGGTGAGATTTAGCAGGCTCTCATCCTGGCGGCATAAACCGATGAAGAGATAGATAATGCCAATTCCAATCCATACCCCCGCCGCCAAGCCTAATACTATGGGAAGAATGTTCATCAAAACACCTAATCTGCAATTAATCAAGAAATGCGAAGGTAAGAGTTCGAACTTGGTTTAATTTTAGCACTTAAAATTCATCATTTTTGGTAGACCGATTGATCGAAAATATATGAGCTCAAAACTTCTTTCTATTTGGAATGTCTGAAGCCATGAGTAATTGGGTCGGGTATCGAGAGGGGAATTAATCTTGATTTGATCATCTCTCTTTTCAAGTCAATCACGAGGTCCTCATGAAGGATTCAATAGATTACTGGGAGAGCTGCATGATGACCAATGTGGGGTTGCCCGTGTAGGTTCCTCGCATGTAAGGGCTTGAGTGTCACAGGGTATTAATAGGTATGAAAAATCACCCTAAGTGAACATAGGGGGTACATAAACAACTGAATAGAGCGTTCCCTAACACTTGTACCCGCAGGGTATCGATATCCCAGGTGTATCGGTTGGGTATCAGGGAGACAGGTACAGGACTCGTGCCCCTGTGACCTTTTGCGTAAAGCACGGCTTATCAACCCGTCTCAATTGAGACGGGCTTTTTGGTTTAAGGAGATGGTGTCATGAAAGTTCATATCCGTACTACCTGTTCGTTCTGTGACGGTGAAGCCTACCTGCCAGTTCGCGAAGCTGTGAGCTTTACAGGTGAGCGATACACCCAGCATCGCAGATGCGCATACTGCCTTGGCAGTGGTGAGGATAACAAAATTCTTACGGATATCCCTCATTTATAGGCAAATTTAATACTAAAAACCCTCATCTCGGGGGTTTCCGAGTGGGCGGAATGGGACTCGAATCTGCAACCTCGTCCTGGAAGGGCAAACGATAAAGAGTCTTAGAGATTAGTGACTATGTAAAGTGCATAAGGTAAGGTACAGGGGTATCTACTGTAAAACCCCCACATTTGGGGAGTTTCAGGTGACCCCGGAAGGATTCGAACCTTCAACTACATCCTGAAAGGAAATGTCCTTTCAGGGCTAACGATTAAGAGTCCCAGAGTATAACGTCTGCCCCTTGTATCTGTGTCTAGAGTGTCTATTGTGTCTACTTATGGGGGTAAAAAGTGTCCACTATTTCTATATTGT
>JBEQLH010000153.1:0-7447 GCA_040326075.1 Anaerolineales bacterium | reverse complement strand
ACTCCGCTGCGCTCCGTTCTGAATGACATATGAAAGAATGATGATTGACAAACCAGTAGATTTATTCTCACTTGAATTGGAAAGGAGAATTGAATGTTGAAAGAATTTCGTGATTTCATATCGAAAGGAAATGTGTTGGACCTGGCGGTGGCAGTGATCATCGGCGGGGCATTTGGAGCGATCGTTAATTCGTTTGTTGACGATATCCTGATGCCATTGGTGGGAGTGATAATTGGAGGGACTGATTTCACTGGCCTTACCATTGATGTTGGGGATGCACATGTTTTGTATGGAAATTTTATCCAGGCGATCATTAATTTCCTGGTGATAGCAGCAGCGATGTTCATCGTTGTGCGCAGCTACAACCAATTACAAGAGCAGGACGCAGCTAAAGAGGCTCTAGCTGAACCGGGAGAAGAGGTTAAATTATTAACCGAAATCAGAGATTTACTCGAACAGGCTAAATAAATATATGGGTTATGGGTTTCAGCAAGGCTGGAGATGGTGCTGGGAGCGTGACTGACAAGTGGGTATATATGTGTGATATCTGACAGATCGCTTAGGATTGACCCTTGGGATGTTTAATGGAAAAAAGGGTGATATCCTTATATTTCTTGTTGGAAGATATTACTGATCATCGAAATTTCTACTTAGGAGTATGACATTGGAATTACAGGAAATCGTTGAGCCTAAACCTTCATTTCTGGATGGTGCTAGGCAGGGGAAATCTAGTGGGTGGCGCTACGTAGTCGGCATAACATCGATCTTGTTTTTTTGGTTGATAATCGGTGGGATTGCTACTGCAGTATTGTTGATAATATTTGGGGTAATCCAGGGGATAAGCCTTGTCGACCTACCGCAATTAATTATTGATCCCAGTCTATTAGGCTATATTCCTTACTATCTGGTCCTTAATGTCGGTTTCTTATTCTTTTACTTTGCCATTTGGTTCACTGTCAGGTTGATTCACAATAGACCCTTGCGGAGCGTGGTGACTGGAGAAAAATCAGTCAGCTGGCGCAGAATGGGTGTTGGATTTGGCATTTGGTTAGGTCTGCTGGTGGTTGGTACGCTGCTTGAGTACCTGATCTGGCCTGGTTCATTTACACTAACCTTTAACCCAGGTGTGTTTTTTCCTTTTGCCATCCTGGCAATTTTAATTACACCGATCCAAACGACGTGTGAAGAACTGTTCTTTCGCGGCTACCTGGTCCAGGCAGGAAGTTTGATCAACCGCAACTGGATTTTCTTATCCATCTGGTCGGGAGTCCTCTTTGCGCTACCACATATCTTTAATCCTGAGGTGGCGGCAAATTTTGCTATTGTTCTATTAACCTACTTTGTGCTGGGCGCCTTTTTAGCCTGGATATCGCTTAAAGATGGTACCATCGAGCTGGCGATTGGCGTGCATGCAGCCAATAACCTGGCCGCTGGCTTGCTGGTGACTTTTCCCGATTCGGTGCTGCCAACTCCGGCGATTTTAACTACAACACACTTTGAGCCAATCTTCTCGCTGATCGCAGAGCTCATCATGTGTACTCTGTTATATCTTCTGGTATTCGTGTGGCGTAAAGGTGCTGCGGGAACTGCAAAGGTGGAAACAAGCCTGGGATGAGTTAATAGAGGAGAAGCCCATGTATCAAATTTTTGCCGCTTCGGATGCTACAGGGACAACAGCCGAAAGGGTCTTAAGAGCTGCCTTGACTCAATTCGATCCCTCCCTTATCACAGTAACCCGCTCAGGGGCTATCCGCTCAGCAGAGAATATCAGCGAACTTGTGCATGAAGCTGCCGATAAACAGGGTTTCATTGTACATACATTCGTCAGTGAAGAACATCGCCGGGTGATCTTGAAAGAGGGGCGAGACCACAATGTGACCACAATCGATTTGATGGGACCACTGTTGGCGCGGCTCGCTGAGCTCGTATCAACTCCGCCGCGTTCTGAACCCGGGTTGTTCGACCCATTTGATCCCAGTTATCTTCAGCGGATTGATGCAATCGACTTCACTGTGCACCACGATGATGGACAGAATATCCATGACCTGGACCAGGCAGAGATCATTCTGGTTGGCGTATCTAGAACTTCGAAAACCCCCCTGAGCTTTTACCTGGGATACCGGGGTTGGAAGGTGGCAAATGTGCCCATCGTTCTTGAAATTGAGCCGCCAAAGGAGCTGTTTGACTTACCAAAGGGTCGGGCTATAGGACTGATTGTGCGCTCGGAACGTCTCTCGGACTTGCGTAAAGTCAGGGCTGCGCGCATGGGTACGTTTAGTGAAGGCTATGCGGATTTAGAACATATCCATGAAGAGATGGATTATGCCTTCCGGATTTTCGAACAGCGTCGCGATTGGCCGCTGGTGGATGTAACCACGAAATCGATCGAAGAGGCCGCGGCAGAGATAGTGACCTTGCTGGGAAAATCGACCAGGTCAAATGATCCTTTGTGATCAAAATCATTTTTTTCCAGCCGAGATAGATCTCAGCGGAGTTATAATCTCACGAAAATTCAAATAGGTAAATAATTTATCGAACTCGAGAGTAGATATCAATGTCAGTAGCGACTTTAGATCCCGAAAAACAAGAACAAGCGATAGAGTACGCCCGAATCCGGCGCCGGTTGATGCTGGGTGACCTGGCTCTGGGAGGTATTTATGCCCTGCTGTGGCTGGTGACTGGTTGGTCAATCGCTCTCCGTGATTATCTGCTTGGATTGACGAACAATGATTGGCTATTGGTGGCCGGCTTCATCCTGGTGTTCGGGGGAATTTATTTTCTGATTGATCTTCCACTCGGATATTATTCCAGCTACGTTTTGCCTCACCGCTATGGTCTCTCCACGCAAACCTTTAAGGGTTGGATTGGTGACCAGGTAAAAAGTGTGCTGGTCGGCGGTGTGTTGGGTTTATTGGTTATAGAGATCATTTATTTTGTGCTTAGAATTTCCCCAAACCTTTGGTGGCTGTGGGCAGGTTTAATCCTGCTGTTCTTCAATGTCATCCTGGCTAACCTGGCACCGGTGTTGTTGATGCCGCTTTTTTATAAATTTGTTCCCCTGGAAGAGGAACACGCTGATCTGGTTGCCAGACTGCTTAACCTGGCTGAACGTGCTGGGACCCGGGTCAGAGGCGTGTATAAGTTCGATATGAGCCGCAGGACCAAGGCTGCCAATGCAGCCATCACTGGTCTTGGAAACACTCGCCGGATTATTTTGGGAGATACCCTGATCGAAGAATTCACACCTGACGAAATCGAAACTGTACTTGCGCATGAGTTGGGTCACCAGGTTCACCGGGATATACCGATTGGCATCCTGGTTGAGAGTGTAATCACGCTGGGCGGTCTGTACCTGGCTTCGTTGGTTTTAGAATGGGCTGTAGCTGCTCTTGGGTATACTGGGGTTTCCGATATCGCCGCCATGCCGCTTTTCGTGCTGGTGATGGGCGCATATGGTCTGTTGGTGATGCCCCTTGGGAATGCATTCTCCCGCTGGAGGGAAATCCGGGCTGATGAATACGCACTGAAAATGACTGGTAAAGGCGAGGCATATGCCTCGGCACTGACCCGGCTGGCCAACCAGAACCTGGCAGAAGCTGATCCGGAACCCTGGGTGGAGAGTCTATTGTATTCTCACCCGGCATTAGGCAAGCGCATCGCCATGGCGGAAGATTACAATTAAATCAACCCCCCCGTTCCTCAAGCTTTTGGAGCGGGGAGTTTTTTTGATCAATAATGGATACTGTCAGAAGCCAATAATATAAAACTGCTTCTGATCTCAGGGGAACCTGTTTTCTTGAAATTCTAACCCAATGATCCGACAACCTTCTCTACACCTTCTAATATCTCCCCTGATTTGACTAGAGATTTCATCTGGGTGTGATCGGGATACAGGGGGCGGTCTTCGTCCAGGTGGGTAACATATTTTCGGATTATCTTCCGCGCAGCTTGAACCCCCAGGCCTGGGGTGAAATCACGAAAGTCTAGAGCCTGGGCAGCTGCCATGAACTCAATGCCCAGTACACCATAGCTATTGTCAATGATCTGGTGATTCTTGATGGCTGTATTCATGCCCATCGAAACGAAATCTTCCTGGTCGGCAGCTGCTGGGATGGATTGGATGCTGGCAGGTGTGGAGAGGATTCTCTGTTCGACGATCAGCGAATCTGCAGTGTACTGGCTGAGCATCATTCCTGAGAACATCCCCGCTCCTTTGGTTAGGAAAGCAGGCAGACCGACGCTTAGGGCAGGGTTGGTCAGGCGGTTGAGCCGCCGTTCGGACAGGACCGAGATCATGGTGATGGCCGCGCCAGCCATATCCATCGGTAATGACACCGGGGACCCCTGGAAGTTAGCACCGGTCAAGGTGAGATTATATTGTGGGAAGAATATGGGATTATCGCCAACGCCGTTGAGTTCAATCTCCACCTGTCTGCGAGCGTAGGCAATCGCATCATGGGCAGCTCCGATAACCTGTGGCGAAGAGCGCATCGAGTAGGCGTCCTGGACCTTGGTCTTAATCTTGCCGGTTACCAGATCGCTGCCCTGCATGCAGCTCAGGATGGCTTTGGCAGTGCGGACCGCCCCAGGAAAGCCGCGTGCTTCATGCAGACGCACATCATAAGGTTTCAAATTGGCGAGTAAAGCTTCCAGACTCATTGCACAGGCGATCTCAGTTTGTTTGAGCCAGCGGCCCATATCGTACAGTTGGATGGCGCTCATGGCGGTGAGTAGATTGGATCCGTTGATCGTAGCCAACCCATCGCGAGCCTGGAGACCCGGGATAGGAATTCCTGCCCGCTCCATAGCTTGTTTCCCGGGAAGACGCTCGCCCTGGTAAAAAGCCTCTCCTTCACCCATAAGCAGCAGGGCAATTTGGGACATGGGTGCCAGATCGCCGGAGGCACCGACTGAGCCCTTTTGGCATACCACTGGGGTGAGGCCTTTGTTGAGCATCTCGATCAGGGTCAAGGTGATTTCCGGACGGCAGCCTGAGTTGCCATGGGCGTGCACGTTTATGCGACCTGCCATGGCTCCTCGCACGTACTCGATGGGCGCAGCATCGCCAATCCCGGCAGCATGGTTGTATATCAGGTAGCGTTGAAATTGCCCTACTTGTTCATCGGTCAGGACCACTTCGGAGAACTCGCCGATCCCGGTATTCACACCGTACATGATCTCGCCAGCTTCAATTTTTTCCTCCAGCATCGCGCGGCAAATTTGAATCCTCTCGAGAGCATCCGCAGCGAGTTCCACCTGTTCGCCGTTGCGGGCAATTCTTACCAGTTTTTCAATTGTCAGATCTGCGCCATCTAGCATGACTGTCATTGTAGAGTTCCTCTTAGGAGTTTCGATAATTTTGAATTGGGTGCTCAATTACCCTTGGTTGAATTGTTGCTTGAGACACTACTGTATGGCTGATTTTTGATGGATCTCCTCTGCTAAAAATAGTTTCTGTGACACAATTATATTACGATTGATTACCTGCAGCGTTAGAAGGAGGGATATTTGTCACCAGATTTGCGATTTAAGTCAGGTTTGCGTATTTGTGACTTGACATAACCTATATTAATTTTATAAAATATAGATGCCCCCGCATGGGGCGAAAAAGAAAATAAACTACTCACAATAAGGGGTTTGGAAATGGATGTCTGGTACAACGTCGCAAAAGGTATCGTAAGAACCTATATGGCGTTTTTCATGGATGGGGTCAGGGTTGATGGAGAAGAGAATTTACCCCCTGGTCCAAAGATCATCGTAGGTAACCATCCACATGCGACGGATAGCTTTGTTTTGCCTTTCATAATTCCGGAGAAAATTCACTTTTTCATTCAGGAAGAAACATTTTCCCTACCAATCATCGGCAAGATTTTGGATTTAGCCGATCAGATCCCAGTCGTTATCGGTCAAGGTGAAGAAGCAATCGCCATGGCGCGAGAGAAATTAAAAATGGGCAACGTGGTGGGGATATTTCCTGAGGGACGCATGAGCGGCTCGCGTGAAGTGCGGCGGGCTGGAGCTGGAGCGGCGATATTAGCCTTGGAGACAGGTGTGCCCCTGGTGCCTGTTGGATTCTACGTGCAACCGAAATTCATTAAAGAGATTAAAGGACGATTCTACAATCGCGAAACAGTCGGTTGGTGGCAGTTCGGTGGTCAGTGCGTGGTCAATATTGGTGAACCCTGGCAGCTCATGGTACAGGAAAAGACCGATCGCAGCTATCGATACATTCGAGACATGTCCGATAAGTTGATGAACAATGTCCAGGATTTAGTCGATCAGGCTGCCAAAACTTTTAATTATTAATTCATTCCCCCCATTAGATAACAATACCGCAGATTTCCACCCTGCGGTATTGTTTTATTAACTTTTGTAATCACTAAACTTGGTTTAGTAGTAATTGCTTTTTAGAAAGGAGTCACTTATTGTTGTGAATAGGTAGATGCATAATCTTTTTTGATAATCTTTGGATTAGTTTGACAGGGAATACATACCCAATTTGAAATAGATATTGGGTTCAATGAGTCTACTTTTAGCCATGAACCCAATATTAATTATGTTTTTAGGTGGGATTACGCTTTTGGCATGACTAGCCACAGGATCAGGTACAAGAGCAAACCAGGTAAACCGCCCGGAATTGCTGCGATCAGGAACGCGATGCGAAACCAGATGGGGTTGATACCAAAAAATTCTCCCAAACCACCGCAGATTCCAAGCAGGATGCGATTATCCTTTGAACGACGAAGGGGCTTCCGTGTTGTTTCAGACATTATCTTCCTCCTTATTAATATCTACGGATAAGGATGAATTAAGTTGCAGATCCTCAGGCGATTTTGACTGAAATCAAGGTGCCATCTCCAGCCGGGTATATGGTGCTGATCAGGCGTGCCTCGTTGGCAACCTGCTGGTTGAACTGGCGCATCAGCTCTGAGTTTTCGTCATCTTTACCGAGGCCAGCGACGCTGCCTTTCCGGAAGGCATTATGTGCTGCGACGATGCCTCCCAGGCGGAGGTTCTCCAATGCCCAATCAAAGTATGCTGGATAGCCGGGCTTTTCAGCATCAATGAACACGAAATCGAATGGTCCTTCAGCGATTAACTGGATCAGCAGCTGGTGCGCATCACCAATGCGCAACTCGATCACCTCACTCAAACCAGCCGCAGCGAAGTGCATCTGGGCGACCTCAGCGTGCCTGGTCTCCTTATCTAAGGTGATTAATTTGCCGCCAGGAAGCAGACCACGGGCGATCCAGCTGCCGCTGTAACCGCCCAGTGTTCCGATCTCGATCGCTTTCCTGACTCCACTTGCGCGTACCAGAAATTGTAAAAAGCGTCCTTCTTCTGGTGTGATGTTAATTGTGGGCAGCCCGTGCTTGGGGGAATCTTGCCTGGCGCTGACCAGCGGCGCGTCCTCAACAGCAAATAAACTGCTGATGTATTGGTTGAT
>JBEQLH010000152.1:0-7456 GCA_040326075.1 Anaerolineales bacterium | reverse complement strand
ACACTCGAATCTCGCCCGCCGAATATTGAAGGTCGGGGGGAGATCACAATCCGTCAGCTGGTGATCAACTCCTTGCGTATGCGTCCAGACCGCATCATTGTGGGTGAGATTCGCGACGAGGCAGCCCTGGATATGCTGCAGGCAATGAACACCGGTCATGACGGATCGATGACGACTGCCCACTCAAACAGCCCACGCGATTCATTAGCTCGTGTCGAAACGATGGTGATGATGGCTGGGATGGATCTACCAGTTCGGGCAATCCGGGAACAAGTTGCTTCGGCAATCGATTTAGTGGTGCACGAGGAAAGAATGCGAGATGGTGACCGTAAAGTGGTTCAGATTACGGAAGTGTCTGGCATGGAAGGTGATGTAATCACCATGACAGATATCTTCGTTTTTGAACAAACTGGTTACGAGGAAGGAAAAGTGATCGGAAGGTTCAGGCCAACAGGATTAAGGCCGAAATTTGTTGAACAGTTCGAAGCAGCAGGAATCCATCTTCCGGCATCTACGTTTGGGATCGGCGCTCAAAGACGTCGGTGATTAGAGGAGTGATATTGCCATGATGACATACATCCTATTCATTGGTGGTGGGCTAGTCTTCTTCCTACTGATGGTTGGAGCGGTCGTCTCTATGATGGGAGAGCGTTCCCTGGTGGAGGAACGACTCGGTCCATATTTTGATGAAAAAGAGTTAAAAGAAGCCAAGGAAAAATCATCACCAGTCGGTGATTGGTTGAACACCAGGGTAGAAAAATCTTCCTACGGCAGCAGGCTTGGGCGCGAGTTAGCGCGGGCGGATTTGAAGCTAAAACCGGCTGAATATATTGCTTTAATGGTGATCCTTGGATTTGGGGTTGGGTTTGTGGCCTGGTATTTTGGCGGGCAAAATATACTGGTTGGTTTGATTGGAGTAGGGGTAGGAATGTTGATCCCACGTTTCTATGTCCGGCAGCAGCAGGCCAAGAGATTAATTAGATTCAGCGAACAACTGCCGGATATGCTTAATTTAATGGTAAATGGTTTGCGAGCGGGTTTCTCTGTGATGCAGGCTATGGAGGCGGTGAGCAATGAATTGCCACCTCCAATATCAGATGAATTTAAGCGAGTGATTCAGGAAATCCAGATTGGACTGAACATTGATAGAGCTCTCGATAATCTTTATCGTCGCATACCCAGTGAGGATTTGGATCTGACTATCACCGCCATGAATGTGCAGCGTGAAGTTGGTGGTAATCTGGCCGAGATACTTGACACAATATCGTACACCATCCGGGAGAGGGTGCGGATCAAAGGCGAGATACGGGTGTTGACATCTCAGGTTGTATATTCCAGTCGATTCCTGTCCAGTATGCCTATCCTGATCGCGGTTGCATTATGGTTCATGAACCGTCCTTATATGATGTTGTTTTTCGCTCCAGATTCCCGAATGATTGGTATCCCGGTATTAATTTTTGGCGGATTAATGATAATTTCCGGGTATATGGTCATGGGTAAGATTGCTGCCATCGAAGTATAAGTGCAGAGGATTTGAGGAGGTATTATCATGGTATTTATCGTTGTCCTAGTGGGAGTTGTTGTCCTCTTAGCAGCTGTTCTGATCATCGTCGGGATACGAGACTCAGGAGATGATGATCCGCTTCAGTATCGTCTCGCTGAATATGCCGACCGGGGGGAGATCACCGATCTAGAGGAGATTGAACTCTCGCAACCGTTGACTGAGCGAATGCTGTTTCCCATTGCCAGAAAGTTAGGGGAGCTGGCGTTACGTTTTACACCACAAAATGCGATCCAGCAAACGGCGCATAAACTCGAACTGGCTGGTAACCCTGGAAGGATGGATCCAACTGTATTTTGGGCTTTGAGAATGGCAGGTTTATCTCTAGGTGCAATTCTATTTTTTGTTGCGACCATCGCTCCTGAAGGGAGTTTTCTGAAAGGTCGCGGTTTGATGATTGGTATACCAGCAGCTGCAATCGGATTCTTCTTGCCAGAGCTATGGCTTCAGGGCAGGATCAGCAAGCGACAATCTGATGTCCGTAAAGCAATGCCAGACGCCCTTGATTTGTTAACTATCTGTGTCGAAGCAGGGCTAGGGTTTGATGGTGCCATGAATAAAGTCTATGAGAAGTGGGATAATGTTGTGGCTTTGGCTTTCGGAAGAGTGATTCGTGAGATACAATTGGGGAAACTGCGCAGAGATGCATTAAGAGATATGGCGGACCGTCTGGGTGTAGCAGAAATGACGAGTTTCATCGCTGCGGTGATCCAGAGCGAACAGTTGGGTGTAAGCCTGTCAAAAGTACTGCGCATTCAGGCGGACCAGATGCGGATTAAACGCCGACAAATCGCGGAAGAAGCCGCCCATAAAGCACCGATCAAGATGCTCATTCCGATGGCGATCTTGATCTTCCCATCGATCTGTATCGTTCTGATGACGCCCGCGGTACTCATGTTGATGCAATCTGCATTGAGCGGAATTCTAGGAATGAATTAACTGGGAGAAACTATGCCCGGGCTGGCAAAACCAGCATATCACCTATACCGGTGGTTGTGGGGCAGCCTGGATCTTTTGTTCCCAGCAATCTGTTGTGGGTGTCAAAAACGCGGGGTTCTATGGTGTGATGAATGCCAGAGTAAAGTAATTAAAATATCCCCACCAATTTGCAGAATCTGCGGCCAACCCTGGGATTTCCCAGGGTTGTGTCGTCGTTGTTCCTCGAAAAAACCAAATTTCAAATCTTTACGGTCTTGGGCAAAGTATGAAGGACCTGTGGGTGAAGCGATCCGGCACTTGAAATATGGTCGCTCCATCAGCCTTGGTTTGATCCTGGCAGAATTCATGGCTGAGTTGCTGGTTGGATTGAATTGGCAAATAGATTTGGTAATGCCGGTGCCATTAGGGGTTGCACGACTGAAGGAGCGTGGATATAATCAAGCTGCCTTGATTGCTAAACCGCTTGCTCTCAAAAGAGGATTACCATACGAAACGCATGCATTAGCCAGAGTGCGGGAAACGCGCTCCCAGGTGGGTCTTTCCTTTGATCAACGATTAGATAATGTCAGGGGAGCTTTTCAAGCCAAAAGTGAAAAAATCAATAATAGACGGGTTCTAGTTATTGACGATGTCGCTACTAGCAGTGCAACACTGGATGCGTGTGGAGCGGCATTAACTGCTGTTGGTGCAAGTGAGGTATTTGGATTAACCCTTGCAAGGGCAGGGTAAATTTTGATCGGTCACATGAAGAAAATCTTGATTTCTTTTGGTTCAAGCAGATAATTATTTTGCATGCTTATAATTATTGGAAATCCCCGAAAACTCGTAATTTGATTTTGAATGATAGGGGAAGAGCGTAAATATCAATTTTTCAGGAGGTAAATCCATGACGTTCCATATTGAGATAACAGGAAGGAATATGGAAGTGACTGATCGACTCACTGATTATGTCACCAAGAAAGTCTCCAAGCTCGATCGCTATTTGAACAATATTGATGAAGCTCATGTAGACCTGGCATATGCAAAATCTGCTCGCAGTGCTTCTGATAGGCAAGTTGCTCAATTAACTATCAGGGGGAAAGGATTTATTTTACGATCTGAGGAAAGAGCAGACGACATTTATTCCGCATTGGATACCGCTCTCGACAGAATGCAGCGCAGAATTGAACGTTATAAAGGTAAACGCAATCGGGGTAGAGGTGATGGCAGATCGGCAGCTGAAGTAGTTCCTTATCCTGAGATCGAGGATGAAGAGAGTGAACTTCCGCTGATCGCCCGCAGGAAGCATTTTGTCGTGTCACCGATAGATGAATCTGAGGCAATCGAGCAAATGATCTTGCTGGGTCACGAAGATTTCTTCGTTTTCTTCAATTCAGCAACGGAAACCATCAATGTCCTCTACCGGCGTAGAGATGGCACTTACGGGCTTATTGAACCTGAAGTAGGATAAACCTAAATCGAATTCACAAGTTGGTGGAATGATCAAATTCCACCAACTTTTTGGTACCAATGGATGTTCTTTTTCAGCACGCCAAGAGGGGCAAGTTGACTCGGGGAGGTAATAGGGTTACACTACCCACGACCAGATCTAAGGAGATTTCACATGATGAATGAAATCGAAAATAATCTCTATCAAATCTCTGATCTTTTCATGGATACAGAAATTGATGAAACCAGCATCGAAGCTGCAGTGAAGCAGTTATTGCGCGCATTCGGTGATGATCCAGGTCGTCCTGGATTGGAACGAACTCCTACAAGGATCGCACAAATGTACAAGGAGCTCCTGATCGGATACCGTACTGATCCGGTGGCGATGGTAAATGATGCCCTGTTTGAGGTAACTTATGATGAGATGGTGCTGGTGCGGGATATAGAGTTTTACAGTTTGTGTGAGCACCATATGCTGCCATTTTTGGGAAGAGCCCATGTAGCATATTTTCCTCGGGGTAGAGTGATCGGTTTATCGAAAATTCCCCGAATTGTCGATCTATTTTCCCGCCGCCTACAACTTCAAGAAAGAATGACCCGTCAGATAGCTGATTTTATCCAAGAACTGCTCGATCCGCATGGTGTGGCGGTTGTCGTTGAGGGGATGCACCTGTGCGCAATGATGCGTGGAGTAGGAAAACATGATGCTCGGATGACGACATCCGCAATGCTGGGGGCTTTTAGGACAAGTATCGCTACCCGGCAAGAGTTTCTAGCCAATATCTCGCGTGGGGCTAGTCCGATAAAATTCTAGTGAGGATTGTTTGATTGAATCGGTTTCAATTAATCGATCGGCGATAATCCTGATAGATTCACCAGTCACCGGATTGTGAAAATCTGGTATCAGCTGTGCCACAGGTACACAGGCGTGAGCATATTTCCATAGATCTTGATCGATTAATTCCCCATTAACGATCAGAATATCCAAGTCAATTGTGCGAGGGGCGTTTGGGTCCTTGGTGCGTACTCTGCCAAGTAAATTTTCAATAGGTCGTAAGATCTGACTTCTTAATTCATTATATGATAAAGGCGTCGAGATAAGCACTGCTGCGTTGAGGAAATCTGGTCCTTTTGAGCCAACCGCGCGGGTATGCCAAACCCCAGAGATCGCCTCGATTGGTGCATATTGACCCAGCAAGTAGAGCGCACTTTTGAGGTTTTCAGCCGGAGAGATATTTGAACCCAGTCCAATAATGACCAGATGTTCTTTAATTTGTTTTACTTCGCTCAACTTCTACTCCTACCGAACTGGCAAAACGGACAGCATTTGGTTTTTCTACCCGAACTCGCGCTTTCATAACCCCAGGTTCCTCGAGGCATAAATTAGCGATATCCGCTGCTAAAGCTTCAACTGTCAGGCGTTGGGCTGTTTCCGCTCTGGCCTGAGCTTTTTTAGCTATTGTCCGGTAATTTACACTATAAGAGATATCGTCTGTCTCGCCTGCAGTTTTAAGATCAGCAGAGATAACAATGTTGATTAGAATATCTTGAGGCTTTTCTCGCTCCCAATCATTAATGCCGATTATCCCGCGTACCAATAAATCTTTTATGAAAACCTGGTCCATAATCATCTCCTGATTCATGCAAATATTTGTAAAAGGAAATTGCTTGTTAATAAAATGTTCAATCAAACTAAATGACGCCCACCATCAAGGTGGATGATCTCACCTGTGATATATGCCGGGCCAGTTAGTAAGAAAAGTAAAGCCTTGCCAACTTCGTCTAAATCAGCCCATCTTCCAGCGGGGACATCCTGCAGAATTTTATCGGTTTGAGCGCCATCACTTGGCGGTAGTATAGCACCGAAGGCCAGGCCATTAACTGTTATTGATGGAGCCAAGGAAACAGCCAAGGAGCGGGTTAACGCTGCTAATCCAGCCTTCGAAATGGTGTATGGAAAGTGATCGCCGCTGGGCCGCAGCGCCCGCCAATCCAAAATATTAACGATGCGTCCTTCATCACCAGATTCAAATTCAGAAGCAAAGGATTGGCTGAGAAGAAAAGGTGCTGTGAGATTGACCATCATGTGCATTTCCCAATCATCGAGAGTGGTTGATGCAAGGTCCAATGGCTGAAAGATGGCCGCGCTGTTAACTAAACCGTACAGGGGGCCGAATCCTCGAGCTTCCCGGATCAATTTAGGAACCTCATCGGAATTTCCGAGGTCGACCTGGATCAGGTGAGCTTTTCGTCCCATGGCCTGAATTTGTGATTGGACTTGTTCAGCTGGTTCACGAGAGAGATTGTAGTGAAGCACCACATCTCCCCCATCTCTGGCGATTGCTAAGGCCATTGCTTTTCCGAGGCGGACCCCGCTGCCGGTGATGATTACAGTTTTTCCGGAAAGGTTCATGAGGCTAACATGGCCTCAGCTACACGTTCCAAGCGCAGGCGTGCCTCTTGTGCTACGGCAGCAACTTCTTCATTTTGCTCAAGTGAACCGACTGCAAGAATTACCTCTGGATTAGCAATCCGGACGATCGACGATGTGTCAGTGTCTGCTTCAACAGTGATATTACAAGGCAAGAGCAATCCTGCAACAGCATCCTGGGTAAGCACACGGTGGGCAAGTGAAGGGTTGCATGCTCCTAAGATAGTGTAAGGTCGAAAATCAATATCAAGTTTCTCTTTCATGGTCATCTGCACATCGATAGACGTGAGAACGCCAAAACCTTCGACCTTTAATGCTCCTTGAATCAATTCCAGGGTTTCTTGATAAGAATGGTTAACTCGAACTTCAATCCCGATTTCTTCTGACATTTGCACTCCTTATATCTGGCTAATAGATTGATTATTCATTGTTGAATAATCAATCGCAATTCAAGGGTATGGTATGAAACCGAACATTGTCTCAGGGTAAGAATCTGTCATAGCAAGGAAACCCAAATCATCTAATACCGCGAGTGCCTCCCAATTGCGAGAGCTGAAATCATCGATCGATTCCAATTGTACTGGTTGTTTGTCTGTGAGATTAATCGATTCACCATCATACTGTAATTCTAGCATGCGTTCGACGGTCAAATAGCTTGAATGTGTATCCCCCTGACCGAATTTCCTTGAAAGTGGCTCGGAGGATGTATAGAACCAAAATTCAATAGGGAAATACACATTTGGCACCCAAAAACGACCATGCTCGTCAATCGCCGTGGCATCTGTGAGACGGTACTCAATATTTGTGAAATTTATCCTTCGGTCTGACAGGGTGGAATTTGCGAATTGATAAGCTGAAGGATCTGGATTTAATTCTTCACCATTTGCTTCAAATAAGGTGATAATTTGACCGTCGGCCACCAGTAAAGCCTCATAAGCAGAATTAAAAATCTGGGCTTGCATTGGAATTGGAGTGAGTGAAGAAGGATCTAGCTGGATTTGATTTTGATCGGACTTAATCACACCAGATATTAGATAGCCTGTCATGGTACCAAGGTTGTTGGCTTCAATCGTCATATAAACCTGATCACCATCGAA
>JBEQLH010000151.1:0-7479 GCA_040326075.1 Anaerolineales bacterium | reverse complement strand
TGGGGTAGGCTACTTTTTCATAATGTTTACCCTGCATGCCAAGCGGTTTGGTCAAGTCAAATCCAATCTTGGTCGTCAGGTGTGTTTCTAACTCCGCACTCGGGTCCAAACTGGAACCACGTTCCTTTTGCTTGACTACTAGATCTTCATCTCCCTGGAAGCGAGTAGCCATGGCCCACTCCACCTGCAGTGGATCATATATATCGATGTCCTTATCCACCACATATACGTGTTTACATGATCGGTGTCCTTCGAAGGCTGCCTCAATAGCCTTCTTACCGTCATCCTGAGAACGTTTATCAATCTGCACAACGGCGTGCAGCCAGGAACAGCCCCCGGGATTTACGTTCACGTCCAGACAGCGCACCTCCTGGTTCACTTGCTTGAAAATTGTTGGTTCGCGGGGCATTCCCATCAGCAGTTTATGTTCTAATCCACCAGGTAAAAGAGCCTGCCAGATGGCGTCCATGCGATGAGTGATAGTCTTAACCTCAAACACTGGCTCCTGGCGAATCACATCCTCCGTCTCGGTAAGGTCCACGAAGGGACCTTCAGCATGCCTCCGCTCCGCATATACCCTCCCTTCCAATACGAATTCGCACTCAGCAGGTACGTACAGATCGATGGTTTTCGCCCTTACAACCTGCAAAGGCTCTAAGGCGTTAGCGATCTGCAGCTCATCGACCCCGATCTCCACAGAGGTCGCAGCAGCTGCCAGAACATTTGGCGCGATACCTATGCAGACTGCCACATCAACCTCTCCCAGCTCCTGAAGAAAGATATCAAAATGCCGCCCTTTAACCACCCGCATCGCCATCTCATTTGCAGAGAACTGCATACAGCGATGAAAATCCAGGTTCTGACCATGCTCGGGATGTTTGGCGACCACCACCCCGGAAGTGATGTAATTTCCACCATCGCTTGAGAAATGCCGCAGGATCGGCAGTGCATCAAGCTCGGGGTTTGGTATCACCACCTCCTGACAGGGTCCCTCAGTTACCACCTGTGGTGGCGAGTGATCTTCGATCACCCGCGCCAGGGTGGGGATGATCTCATCCTTGTTCAACCCGAAGTAATCAGCAAAAGTTCTCTTGCTGGGGAATAAGTTCCCAACCACCCGGAACTCTGATTCGCGAATATCCTCAAACAGCACCGGTTTTGGTTCCAACTCCTTGAGTACACCCGCTGCCAGGTAGGTTTTTGATATTGGCTCATGAACAGCAACCAGATCACCTCTTGTTGATAAGCGCTTTATGTAGCTTCTGAAAGACATATATTTTTACCTTGAAATCAGAGGAATTATTTATCCACTTCAATTTAACCCCCAGGTTAGAAATTGGTCAAGGTGCCCCGTTCAGGACATACGGGATTTGAGGAACAAATTCTCTTTAGCGGTTATTATTAATCAACAGAGAGTCGAGAAGATCAGCATAAATTAGATTATGCTTAAGAACGAGATCTCGTTTCTTGACAACATATTGCTCATATGAGAGAATTCCCTTCGTACTGGAGGAGAACTGATCACGCTTTTATTACTCAGCAGCTGCTGGTCAATGATTTGACTATTGATCTCCCCAGTACCAGATTTAACTATTGAAATAAATTTCAGTAAATTTGTGCATCTTCATGCCATAATGAGATCCCAAGGAGACCTATGAATTCAGGAAATCACCGCGGACGAACCGGAAAAATCACTCTGGTTGTATTATTCCTTTTAATGGTAATGCTGATCCAATTCAGTGGGAACGCCAAAGCCACGCCTGCATCCTTGCAAAGGGTCTTCGGGAATTTAACAAGTTCACCACAAGCAGTCAATGAAACTGAGGATATCTACCTACCATTAACACTCTCCTTTTATCCTTGGGTATCACCCTTCGGTGGTGAAGCAACCATAATGTTCGTCGAAAGCAAGCCACTATACTCCCACACTGTTGATCTCAACATCGGGTGGACACGTCTTAACAAAACAAATGGGATATCCTGGCGAAAATTACAGCCAAATCCAGGTGATGAAATCAATTGGGATTTACTGGCAGATTTTGAAGACCAACTTCGTAGTCTTCAAGCTGCAGGGATTACTCCAGTCATCTCATTAAATGATTCCCCACATTGGGCTGTTGATCCTAATGCACGATCGGATGGACAGCCAACTTCATGCGGTCCTATTCACCCAGATTATTTTGACGAGTACGCAGATTTTTTACAGAAACTGATCAAACGCTACAAAACTCCTGAATTTAATGTCCACAATTGGGAATTTGGCAATGAACCCGATGTAGATCCTGATCTTCTGCCAATCAATAGTGTCTATGGTTGTTGGGGAGATATTAGCGATAAAGACTATTATGGTGGTAAGAGATACGGCGAAATGTTAAAGTACATTTCGCCAAAAGTGAAGCAGGCAGATCCTTTAGCCAAAGTATGGGTTGGTGGTTTGCTGCTTTCGGTGCCAGAGACTACTAATCCAGGGCTTGGAAAACCAGAACGATTTCTCAGGGGCATCCTTGAATCAGGTGCTGCTCCCTATTTTGACGTCCTTCCTTACCACGGGCATTTACTGTACTATGGGAAGGTAAAAGATTCGGATACTGTCCTTTCCGGTCCTTGGGTTGCCTGGGGCGGAGGAGTTGTGGGTAAAGCTCGTTATTTACGTCAAATTATGAGTGAATATAATGTCGACAAACCCTTAGTTCAAGGTGAGATTGGCATCGGCTGCCGGAGTGATTACAGTTATTGTCAACCAGAGCCAAGCGAAGAATTCTTTCAATTTCAGGCTGACATGCTTGTCCGCGTTGCTGTGAGAACAATTAGCGAAAATATTAAAGGTTACTCCTGGTACCAAATCAATGGCAATGGTTGGCGCAACCAGGGATTGCTTGACTTTGAGAATAATCCGCGACCATCATATGGTACCTACCAGCAGCTCATAATGCAGTTGGATAGAGCACGTTATCTTTCAACTGTTGACTATGGGAGCGATGTGGAGGCGTATTCTTTTCATCAAGCTCCAAACAAAGTTCATGTCGTGTGGGCAAAAGATGACACATCGATCAGCATCCTTGTCCCCAAATCAAAGTTTGTAGACGCTTATGATCGCGATGGCACTCAGATAACCAACCCACCCGTTGATGGTAATAATTACAAATTTACTGCTGGATTTAGCCCAATCTACATTATTCGGAAACCATGATCCGAAGGGATTAATTGGTCTTTTAACTGTCCCCTACAAGTAGAACAGAATCTGCCCCGGTAATGCCTGGATTTGACCAACATTATCGGGGCTTATGCGTAGTGCTGTTATCGATCCAAGATCGGGATCGTAAATGGACCCGTGCGTGATGGCAAAAGTGGTTCTTCAGGAAGCTCAAAATTATCCTCCTCAAAAGAGGCTCGCAGAGCTATTCTCCTTTCCTAGGCCAATCATCCATACCTTGCTCACTTTCGAAAGATGCCGCATCATCTTTTAGGGAAATCATCAATCGGATGAAAATATTTTTGCTGATGAGAGCTGGTGATTTTTGGATTAGCGTTGATCGATTTTTCCACCTTTCTATTACTTATCCGTGGTCTTCTAATCGGGATTTGATAATTCCCATAATCTACCCAGCGTATCAGCCAATCGCCTTGATAATAAATCCCCTCCCCGAGTAGTCACATCGTCTTCATTTTCTAGAACTGTATAAGGCACCATTCTCTCATTCAGGTTGATATAATCCGGCGAGTTCTCAATCAACGCCAACCAGTCGTCATCACGATAAAGCCGTCTGATCTTCTCATCCTGCAGCCCATGCTCCAGGATGCTGTCTGGTCGCTGTGGATTAAATCGTCGCCGGTTCTTGCGCATTGACTCTTCAAAAGAAACCTGCACATAGACCATTCCGGCACGGGCAGTGATCTCGTCCGTTAAATGCTCGAAAGCCTGTGAATAGCCCCCATGTTCACTGCCGCGGGAGAACTCAATAATTGTCGTAGTGTGCTGATGATAATCCTCATCATCCCGGATGCGTTTTTGGTAGTCAAGCCCAATCCGTTCGATCAGTAAGTTCCACAGATAAGGATATATAAAATATCCTTTTTCATCAGTGTGAAGACGTTGTTTATTGAACTTTTTACTGAGGATGTTATCCTCCTCTCGCCATGTCCAAAGCATGGGAAAATCGTCAATCACGTCGATCTCACCGATATGGTAATTCTTTATCCGTTCGGAAAGCTTGGTTTTCTTAAGATGTTCAAGGACCTCACTTTTTCCCGCTGCTGGTCGACCAATTAGCAATAGGACCTCGAAGATGGAATTTCCTGCCATGAATTGCTCCAATGAATCTTGAATTATTTTATTCTTGGTCACCAGAGAGGGTGATAAAGAATCGATATTCTACCACCATACTTTCCCAGAATAGCATTTACTATCATGTCCTTGCGAATTTCCCAGCAACAAGTGATTTCATCTCCTTCTGCAAAAATCAATGCGGGGATATTTTCCGATTGCTTAGCTGCTAGGGGAATTCAGGGAAATATTAACCTGGTCAAGCAGTTCTCCTGTCTCTGTAATGACGCTTATTTCTATATGGTCCGCAAATAACTCAACCAGTACAAAATGCATCTCTTTGACAAAGACATTGCTTTGTGGATGCTTTTCAACCATGTTGTAAAGAACCGAACAGCCCCCACCAGAGATCAGATAACGTATCCCATCCGCTTCTAATCGCTCGTAGAAATGCTCGTGTCCGGAAAACACAACCGGGATCTGATCTGCCTTGAAAAGTTGCCCCCAAACTTGTTCCACGACCAGACCTTCTGCTGCATGCGGGCCACTCGAGTAAGGCGGTACATGGAAAACTGGTATGGTGAACTCGAAACGCTCGTCAGTCAGACGCTCCTCTAGCCATGCTGTTTGTTCAACCAACCCGGCTTCTCCGAATAAAGTCTGGGTGTCAAGCATCAAGAATTGGAGATTCCTTGAAGCTACTGCATACCATTGGTTTTGCCCATTGAAATCTGATGGTGAATAGGTGGAGGTAATGAAAGGAGGGAAGGCGTAATAATAGAAAGGCTTACCTTCCCACAGGGTTGCCCATTCAATGTCATGGTTGCCCACAACCGGGTAAATTGGCATCTCGTGCAGCAAAGGTGCCAGCGGTTCATAATACTTTTCCGCGTAAGCTTCAAACGGATTGGGATGATTGTTCATTAAATAGACTACGTCGCCAGTATGCAGCACAAAGTCCAGGTCGTGGGAAGCCATTTGTTCGGCCAGTTCTAAAGTTGATTCTTCCCCAAGGCCGGAATCACCAATCACACCGATCCGCAATGGCGCTCCTTCCTTCAGGGTGTGGAAATTGACCAGACCCCAATCTTTTCCTCTGAAATTCGGCGACTGGTACAGGTTTTCTCCGGTAGAAAGTCCAACAATGGCCTGGTAGTCCGCACCTGGTATCAGCCCTTCTAACCTGACCTGGTGCCGGGCCATATCTGCTGAGAAGGGTACTAACGAAATATGGTCTGGCTCAGCTAAGGACCAATAGAGCAATCCCCCATCTGCTGGAGTCTCGAGCTCAAAGAACAGTGTGGCTTCCGTTTCGCTCACATGCTGGATGGTCAGCGGCAGGTTGTATCCCACCTCCGATACGGTATCCACAAGGATGATCGCTTGTGGAGTTTGGGTGGGTGTGGGAGTTGGGGTTGATGTAGGTGCGGAGGTCGGTGAGGATGTCTGTGTGAGTGCCAGGGTTCTTGTGGGAATTGTGGTGGTGGTGTGTACGTGGGTGGCAGTTTCTATCGGTGCCAAATGGGTGGTTGGAACCCCGCTAAGTGCAGGAGGTGTGCAGGCGGTTGTGATCCCCAGGACCATGAAGATAGTCGTCAAGAATAGTAAGATTTTATTGGTTGTTTCCGTCATCCAATTACCCATGTTTTTCTAACCTGCAGTCCAATCATCATTATCTACTCGTGACCAGATTCAGCAGTGAATCGTACAGACCACGCTTGGGTTACTTTGGTTGTCGTGTTTTACCGAAAAAGCTCTCATCTCCAAATAGCAGGAGATCCAGCACAAAGTTAGATAAATCAACCAGAGTCAAAATAACAAGATAAATCAAGGTAACCAAAAGTTGAGAACATTATAAAGGGTATTAAGAAATTAAAGCATAACGCCAAAAAGAGCACAGAATAAAAAATCACCCCGAACGATATGTTCGGGGTGACTCGTTTCTAAGGTCTCAGGCGCTTAGTTGAGAGGGGTTACGTTAGCTGCCTGCAGTCCCTTGGGACCTTCCTCGATGGTGAACTCCACTCTTTGGCCTTCCATCAAATTGCGGAAACCATCCGCATCGATAGCCGTGTAGTGAACGAACACATCCGGGCCTTCTTCCTGGGAGATGAAACCATAGCCCTTGCTGCCGTTGAACCAATTGACTGTACCGACGATACGTTCTGACATTTACTTACTCCTTAAGTCTAGCAAAAATATTTTTGTGATGCAGCTCTAAATTCCATCGGAGCAGTCAACAAAAAATGACCCAGGACTTGCGCCTCGGGCCATCGTCCTACTATCTCTCAACGGGAACTTTCACGCATCCTAACCAAGCAATATTATCAGCAAAAGGGTCCTTTGTCAAATTAGTCTTGTGCGGTGTCCAGGATATACAATCCATCGCATAAGGTATACCTTTCTTGAGAGGTCACTCATCCAACTTCAACACCACCAAAAATTCCGCTGGCGATAGAATTGGCATTCCCTGGTACTCAACTAATCTTAAAAGGTGTTGGTCTCCACTGATGATATACGCTGCCCCACCAGCAACTGCGCATTCCAGGTATTTATCATCTTCAGGGTCACTCTTGATCTGGGTGATTTCACGGACTGGCTTGATAACAATCGCCTGGTTGCTGATCAACTCGAGGAACTGCGCTACGTATTGCCCAGGTAAATGGTACTTCTCCTGTATCTTTGGATAATGTATCACCTTTCCCAGTTCACCGATGATCTCGGGTGAGATCACTACCTTAAATCTCTCCTCTTCCCATAGCTCCATTATCCTGTCTGGACTTCCCTTAGAAGAGATGATCGCGCTCATCAGAACATTGACATCCAGAACCACTCGCATGCTTATTCTTTAGGAGCACGTGAGGATATCTGGGCTTGAATTACATCCTCCCACACTTGATCAGGATCGAATTCCTGGTTACCCTCTTGCAACTTACGGATAGTTTCAAAAAAGGTTTTCCGTTGCTGTTTCCAATTTTCGTATACCTCGATTGGCACTACTGCAGCTGCCGGTTTTCCGTGGCGGTTGATCACAAATGATTCCCCCTGATACTGTACCTGTTCGATAATTTCGCTGAATTTTTCTCTGGCTTTCGCCAATCCTAGTTTTCTTTCCATCCAGGTTTTCTCACTCATCCCATAATTGTACGTTAAGTACATTTATTAAGTTATGTACAGTTTATCACAAATAGTTCAATTGTCAAGATCCATTACCT
>JBEQLH010000150.1:6360-7493 GCA_040326075.1 Anaerolineales bacterium | reverse complement strand
ACCACCTCGCGTCCCATAATCTGGCGCTTGAGATGGGCGTCACCATTATCCTCTCCCGTACGGTTGTGCCGGTAGCGATCGATGGGGGCGTGAGGCGCTAACCCCTCCAGCCAATCATCGTAGTCCTGGTGGAGGCCGCTTTCATTATCATTGATGAAAACAGATGCAGTGATATGCATGGCATTCACTAACACCAAACCCTCTTGAATGCCGCTCTTGCGTAAACCCGTTTCAACTTCGGGGGTAATGTTGATCATTGCCCGCCGGCCGGAAACATTGAACCATAATTCTTCACGATAGCTTTTCATTTTTTCACTCCATGATCTAGGTTACCCGTCAGGTCTAATGTGGTTCTTTACATTCATTTTAATTCAGGATTCAAATCTCAGGTGAGTAATCCAATCAACAAACATGATACAGGTTTGGTGAAATTATATCTTGGAGAAAATAAAACAAGGAGTTGCGTGTAGCCTTACTTATTCCAGAAACATTGAGCAGTTTCACGAGATCATTTTTTACCAGGGTATTCTGGTCCGAATATTTTCAAAATACACCTCATCAGGTAATAATTTGGTTATTTATTAATGTAACAGGGCGCAGTTCTTAGCGTTTATATCATCGTAAGGTTAGTAATTGGTTAGTACTTAAGGACTATTATAAGTTAGCGATTTACTCTAGAATCAATTGAGAATAATAATTCGGGGAGGTAACTTGAGCAGTCTAAATCAAATCTGGTACTTTATAGGATTGGCTGGATTTATCTTTGTGAGTTCCTGGCTTTTCTTTGCTGTCATGTCTTATGTGCACACGTTTGCTTTAAACCCTGAGATAAGGCAAGGACATAATCAGTCAGGGAAGATAAAGAACCGGGAATAATCCTTTCGATTGGTATCCAAATGAGCATGGATTCATGCATAATGTGCTATTGAGATGACAAGTTTACAAATGGCTGAGCAGATCGTTAAAACAGATTTTGAAAGAACTTCGCTCTCCACAGTTCAGGAAGAGGTTCCTTTCATTGATTCGAAGCGTCAATACACACAATTCAAGTATGAAATCAAATCGGCGATTAATCGGGTGCTCGCCAGTGGGAACTATACATCCGGTCCTGAGGTTGAGGCTTTCGAGGCTGA
>JBEQLH010000150.1:0-6260 GCA_040326075.1 Anaerolineales bacterium | reverse complement strand
CCGCGCCATTACTCCCCGCACGCGAGCGGTGATCGTCACCCACCTTTTTGGACGGGTCGCCAGGATTAAAGAGCTGCTGGCGATCACTCGCCAATTCGATCTGGCATTGGTTGAGGATTGCTTCCAGGCTCATGGAGCCAGTTTGGATGGAAAACCGGTCGGGAGCTGGGGGGATATCGGTTGTTATTGTTTCTCACCTACCAGGAACCTGGGGGCAGTGGGGGAAGCAGGAGCGATCATCACCGGAGAGGCTGAGTTAGCTGATAATGCACGGAATCTGCGCCATAATGGTGGCAGCCCACATCTATCACCATTAAATACTATTGGAAGATCTAATTCAATGGATGAGATCCAGGCCGCGGTCCTGAGGGCCAAGCTGCCACTGCTTGAAGAGTGGAATTTAAAACGTCGCATGATTGCCCAGACTTACAATATCAACCTCGATACATCGGACTCGAAACTACAATGCGATTATCATCCAGAGCGCTCTGTATTTCAGAACTTCGTCGTCCGAACTCCATATCGTGAACATTTAGTTGAAAGTCTTTTACACAAGGGAATTGGCTGCGGTGTTCATTTTCCGATACCAGATCACCTGCAAACTGCCTGTTCAGATTTGGGTTATCTGCCGGGTATGCTGCCAGAAACAGAGAAAGCGAGCTCTGAGGTGTTATCTCTTCCCTGTTTTCCTGAGCTGACCTCTTGGGAAGTAGAACAGGTATGTTATGCGGTTAATGAAAGCCTGGCTGATTATTAGGAGATACCAACCGTATTCTTTATCAGATTGGATTGAGGATTGCAAAAAGTATTATTGATTGGGTGAAATTATTATTGATCGAGCAATGATAAATCTTCGGGGTGGAGATGGGAAATGGGATTAATTTCGATTATTGTTCCAGTAGTATCACGGGTTAACAGGCTGGTATTACAGACCAAACAGCTCGAAACGCTGGCATCTGAGGTCACAAGCCACGATTTTGAGTTCATATACGTTGATGATGGGTCACATCAAGAGCCGCTTAAGGTGTTAGAAGAAACTGCTGACAAGGATAAGCGCTACCGGATAATCACCTTAACGCGCGACTTTGGTCAGACGGCCGCATTTCTGGCTGGAATCACTTATGCTTCTGGGGATTGTGCGGGTTTCTTTTCGGGGAGAAGTATTGATCCATGCAAAATATTCAGTGAACTGATTCAACATTGGGAATCCGGTTCCAAAGTTGTGTTCGGCAAATGGGATGACGACTCTCCATATGCATCGGAGAACAAGAGCTCATTAGGTAGTGAAATGTCTATCGCCCGGAAATTATTCCCTAATCGCTTTTATTTCAAGGATATCAGCAGCCTGCTGATTGATAAAGAGGTGATGTATATTCTTTCGCAGATCACGGATCCATATAGTGATATGATCGAAATCATCGCCTGGACTGGATTTTCGCCGCACCTGGTTGAATATTCCATTCAGACGCAGGAAGGTGATGGTAAGCGAATAACATTTCAGGATCAAAGTATCTCCCTCGAATATTCAGAGGGGATATATTCGCCAAAAACATTCAAAACAAGTTTTTCGATTGGATTATTGCTCGCCACACTTGGTGCGTTAGCCACGGCAGGATTTATCATTGCCCAGGATTATTACCAGACGTTTATTCCAGACTGGTGGATGTTAGCCAGCGTAATCATCTTCATTTTTGGTGTCCAGTTTGGTTTGATGGGCTTATTTGGCGAGCAGCTTTTCCGTTCACTAGAGAAGCTGCGCAGCCGGCCGGTATTCATCGTCGATACGATCATCAACCCGCCAAAATCATCTTCCACAGAGGGGAGAGAAAAAATTGAAAAGATGATCCTTTCCCTTTGGAGTGTACGCAAACAAAAAATTGCATATTCCTCATCAATGAGCGCTACTTTGCCTGAAGAAGATTTGAAGGATTAATCAGCAAGGAAAATTCTGGAATATCCTCGAACAGTAATCTCAATCGATAAATAAATCATAATTGTCAGGTATTGAATAGGGGAATCTTTGGATTCCAGCTATCATAATCCCCCATCCCCGAAGCGAATTAACATGATATATCTTGCTGCGATAAAGATCCTCATTATTGCCTTAAGCTAACCTTAAGCTGATCAACAGGTATTTTTAAGGACGTTGGATGCAGAAAGGTTTATCTTTATCACAAATTAAAAGTATTCTTTCTATCTATGAGGTTAATATGCATAAGAACACTCTAACTATAACCATACTTTTTGTTGTTTTTGCACTGTTCGCAGCTGCTTGCAGCCCCAGCTTGGCTGCCCTGCCAGCTGAAGTTTCCAATGTAATAAATTCGGTATTGGACGACGATCCGGTAGAAGATCAGCACGAAACCGGTAAGTCCCAATCCGAGCATGCGCCGGTGGCTCCCATTGACCCAGGATTGCTGGCTGCATATGAGAGCACGCTGATCAATATTTACGAGCAGGTGAATCCCTCGGTTGTGAATATCCGCGTAGTGCAAGAGATTGCAGGAGTCCTGCCGGACTCTGAATCCCCGGGTTTTGAAATGCCAGACCTTCCAGAAGGATTTGAGTTACCTGAGGGTCTTGATCCCCAACAGCCATATGGCCAGGGTCTTGGCTCAGGATTTGTTTGGGATACGGCGGGAAATATCGTCACCAACAACCATGTCGTTGAAGGTGCGGACAAGATCGAAGTCACCTTCTCAGATGAGACTGTTGCGATTGCAGAGTTGGTTGGCGCTGATCCGGACAGCGACCTGGCTGTAATCCATGTTGATTTACCTGCAGATCAACTGCAACCGGTTAAAGTTGGCGATTCTGATACGCTGCGGGTTGGACAGCTGGCGATCGCGATCGGGAATCCATTCGGCCTGGAAGGCACCATGACGGTTGGGATCGTAAGCGCATTAGGCCGCTCTCTACCAGCCAGCAGTGGGTTGACAGGTGGACCTGTATTCTCCATCCCGAATATTATCCAGACTGATGCTCCTATCAACCCTGGCAATTCCGGCGGTGTGCTGTTGGATGATATGGGCGAGGTGATAGGCGTAACAGCCGCCATCGAATCCCCGGTGCGGGCCAATGCCGGGGTTGGGTTTGTCATCCCGTCTTCAATCGTTGAGCGGGTTATCCCTTCATTAATCGCCAACGGAAGTTTTGCTCACCCATACCTGGGAATAAGTGGCATATCTCTTTCCCCAGATCTGGCCGAAGCGATGCAACTCGAAACTGAACAACGAGGCATTCTGGTGGCGGAGGTGCTGCCCGATGGTCCGGCGGAAAAAGCTGGATTGCTTGGCAGTTCGCAGCAGGCCAGCATTGATGGTGTAGACTTCCAGGTTGGTGGAGATGTGATCACGGTCATAAACGGGCAAGTGGTAGAGGATATGGATGATTTGATCTCGTACTTATCCTCCGAAGTTGAGGTTGGGCAAACAGTAGTCCTGGCGCTGTTGCGGGACGGAAAAGAAATTGAGATTGAGGTCATATTAGAAGCTCGACCCGAGCGGCGAACCCATCAAGCAGCTGTTCCTGAGCAAAACGACGGTCGCGCCTGGCTGGGCATTGTGGCATTACCGGTTACGCCGGAGATCGCTGAAGCGATGGATCTCCCTGCAGACCAAATTGGTGTATTGATCGAGCAAGTCCAAGCTGGCAGCCCGGCAGAGGAAGTTGGCTTGCAAGGCAGCGACAAACCTGTAACGATCAACGATGAAGATATCCTGGTCGGCGGCGATGTGATCACAGCGGTGGATGGTGAAAAAGTAGCCTCGGTTCAAGAATTGGCCGCCTACCTACAGGAAGTGGGAGCGGGCGGTGAGGTTACCCTGAGCCTGATCCGGGATGGTACGCAGATCACAGTAAATGTAACCTTAAGCGAACAAAGTTAATTGGATTAGGATGTATACAGGTAATTGATCTTCTGTGTGTTATTGGTGTACACGGAGAGGATCCTCCACCGGAGGTTTGGGAGGTGAAAGACAGATAACCCGGCCGCGAATTATGCGCCGGGTTGTTCTCGTATTTGACCGAAGGAGAAAATTAATGGATAATTGGAACTTGTCTTAGATTAATATTTGTTTATAATCATTGATTATTGGAACCATCACTGATACCGGTACGTTATTAATGATAGTTTGAATATTTGTTTGATGCGGATAAAATCGCAATGAACATCGAATTTGGAGGTTTGAGAGGAAAATGAAATTCAATAATTCGATCCTTGGATTGACGTTTTTAACAATGGTTGGAGTGCTGCTATCAGCCTGTGCTTCGACGGCGGGCACTGATATAAGTGACCAGGTATCCCAGCCCGAATCAATCGAAAAAACCATTTATGTTGGTCCGTTGTTAGTCGACTGTCAGGGAGAGGGACCGCAGATGTGCATGCTGGTGAAAGAGAATCCAGGGGATGAATATACCCTGTTCTACGACCAGATTGAGGGTTTTGAGTTTGAAGAAGGCTTTGAGTATAAACTGATCGTCAAAGAAGAGCAGGTCGCAGATCCTCCAGCTGGGGGCTCCTCCCTCAAGTGGTCTCTGGTGCGGGTGGAAAGCAAGGAACCTGTTCCGATCGCGGGAGATGCGGTTGAAAAGACCATTTATGTAGGTCCAGAATTGGTTGACTGTACAGGCGTTGCTCCCCAAAAATGCATGCTGGTCAAGGAGAATCCAGAGGATGACTATACCCTCTTCTACGACCAGATTGAAGGATTCAATTATGAAGAAGGTTATGAATATAAAATTATCATCAGGGAAGAGCAGGTTGAAAACCCACCGGAAGATGCATCTTCTATCAAATGGACCCTGGTAAGCGTAGAAAGGAAGGAGCCTATCACTGATACAAGTGCTGTGCAATTAGAAGACACAGACTGGGTCCTGATCTCGTATATGGACCCGAACGGCGTTATGGTTGAAGCATTGCCCGGGATAAATTCAACTGCACGATTTCAGGACGGTCAAATTAATGGAAATGCCGGTTGCAATAGTTACTTTGGTGGTTATGAGGTAGAGGGAACTAACATAAGCGTGGGTCCACTGGCATCGACTGAGATGTTCTGCGGCAGTCCACCTGGAGCCATGGACCAGGAAACAGCTTACCTGTCCGCACTTGGAAGTGCTGCCACCTACCAAATCGTTGAGGATCAATTAACCATCGCAAACGAGGCAGGTGACCCAGTTTTGATCTTTGAAGTCGCCGAACCAAAATCCCTGACCGGAAACCTGTGGCAGACGATCAGTTATAACAACGGCCAGGAAGCGGTTGTATCAGTAATAATCGGCACCGAAATTACAGCATATTTTGATGAAGATGGCACATTGAGCGGTTCTGCAGGCTGCAACAATTACTCGGCTGCTTATGTGGTGGATGGCGACAAGATCACGATTGGACCGGCAATAACCACCCGCATGTTTTGCGGTGATCCAGAAGGTATTATGGATCAGGAAGCGCAATACCTGGCTGCGCTGGATATGGTAAGTGCATACCAATTTGAAGATGATCGATTGATCCTGATGGATTCTGAGGGTCGCCGGGTAGTGAATTACCAACCTGCAAAGACCTTCGCTTTGACAGAAACGATCTGGCATTTACAGGCGTATAGTGAAGGCGAGGACGCCATCAGCTCAACGATCGAGGGTTCTGACCTGACGGCTATCTTCGGCGGGGATGGAAACCTCTCCGGGTCTGCGGGCTGCAACAATTTTTTGGGTGTCTATGAGGTCGACGGAGACGAGATCAGGATCGAGCTAGGACCATTAACGATGATGTTCTGTGAAGAACCAGAAGGCCTCATGGAACAAGAAACCGCCTATCTGCAGGCGCTCGAAACTGCAACAACCTATAAAATTCTGGGGGATGTCTTGGTCCTGAAAAATGAAGCCGATCAGGAGGTATTAAATTACCAGGCGTCAGACTTGGTCGGATACCTTTGGATGTGGCTGGAATTCCTGGAGAACAATGACACCCGCACCGCACCAGATAATCCCGGCGACTACACGCTCGAATTCTTCCCGGATGGTAATGTCCACCTTAAAGCTGATTGCAACAACGCCAGTGGAACTTACACGGTGAATGGAAGTCAACTGGACATCGAAATTATGGTCACCACTGCAGCTGCCTGTCCACCGGAATCGCTGTCTGATGAATATATCCAGCTGATTAATGATGCAGTAATTTACTTCCGGGAAGGGGACTTCCTATATCTCGATATCATGATGGATGTCGGGACAATGAAATTCATTCATTAGTCAAATCTTATTGA
>JBEQLH010000149.1:2889-7494 GCA_040326075.1 Anaerolineales bacterium | reverse complement strand
CACTCGCAAGGCTGGAAGCGACATTAGCAGTTGTGTTTTGGGGTGCTTCCTTCATAGCAACTAAAATTGCCTTGCGTGAAGTATCCCCAGAGACGGTGGTTTGGATACGCTTCTTAATCGGTACTGTGGTCTTAGGCATCGCTATGGTGATTAGGGGAGAAGGTGCCCTGCCATCTCGAAGAGATTTAACTTACTTCGCCTTACTCGGTTTCATCGGTATTACCTTCCATCAATGGCTCCAATCCACCGGATTAGTGACTGCTCAGGCATCAACAACCGCATGGATAGTTGCGACAACACCAATATTTATCGCCATTCTCGGATGGTTATTCCTGAAAGAATATCTCGGTAAGTGGGGAGTTTCGGGAATCGCTTTAGCTACCTTTGGTGTGCTGCTGGTTGTTTCGCAGGGAGATCTTACCTCGCTAAGACTGGGAGATTTTGGTACGCCAGGGGATATCTTGATATTAATCAGTGCGGTGAATTGGGCGGTATTTTCAATTCTCTCCCGGCGCGGATTGCAAACCCATCCAGCAATGAGAATGCTCTTTTTTGTTATGGCTTTCGGTTGGATATTCAGTTCGATCCTATTCTTTACCAGAGCTGGTTTGTGGGAAATTTCCAATCTCTCCCTATCGGGATGGTTCTCAATTGGTTTCCTGGGTATTTTCTGCTCTGGTCTTGGGTATATCTTTTGGTATGATGCTTTGAATATTATCCCCACCTCTCAAGTTGGCGCCTTCCTGTATATCGAACCGATCGTTGCTGTACTGGTAGCTGCGGCAATTCTGGGTGAACCCATTCTGTTGGCTTCACTATTTGGCGGTGTGATTATTCTAGTCGGAGTTTGGTTGGTCAATCGGTCTGTGGGAAGTGCGGAGACCACTTCTTGATGAGCCCACCTCTTAATATTATTCTTTTGACGATCCCCTCTCTTGTAAATAAGATGTGCCAGGTCTGACCGCGCCTCGATACCTAGGATGATTTTGTGCTATGTATTAAATGCGATCGGATCCGTTAAGACCCGCTAGATCAACGTTTTGCCAAAGTTTGGCTTGTAGACAAGTCGAGACCGCAGAATCAACTGTGTAGTATTTCTATTGATTGGATCCAGGAAGTAATGCCAATCCCAGTTTGTGGGTGTGCCATCTTCCTTTGGGATGATACCAATGAGGATTTATAACCTATCTGACTCAATCCATTAAACATCAAAAAGGATCATCATTATTGCCGAGGTGTACTTTTTCCTCCACATTTAATTCTTGGTATTCTGGTATGGTTTGGTTTGTTCTGTGGGTGTCAAAGCTGGCCAGGTTCTCCAGTCGCTCTTAGCATTAACAGCCACCATGCCCCTATCCAATCTGTACCAACCTTGACCATTTAGCAGACCCCAAATATCGGACAGTGATGGCACACATGGATTCCATTCATTAATCCAACATCCTGTCAATCACCTCCAATTTCAGGCAGGGTATAATCGAATAAATCTGTTTGATAATTACCTTCTCACGATAAATCCGCCACAGTGGAGTAAACGTTAATGTCGACAATTGGCCGATCAATACACCGCTTGGATGCACTTGGCAAAGTTACTGGTGAGACTCTATACCCCGGTGACATCAATAAGCCAGACCAGGCTTACATGAAGATTCTCTTCGCCAAGCGGCCTCATGCCATCATCCGCCGGATCGATACATCAAAAGCGGAGGCTTTCGATGGCGTGCTGGCTGTATTCACAGCAAAAGATGTTCCCGTAAATGAGTATGGCTTGATTATGCCGGATCAACCAGTTCTTTGTGGTCCAGGATCGAGCAAACCATTTACTGACCGGGTGCGTTTCATCGGAGACCAGGTGGCAGTTGTCTTGGCTGACAGTGAGGAAATCGCCTCCAAAGCCTGTGAACTGATCGATGTGGACTACGAGGATTTGCCTGTGGTATTAGATCCTTTGGAAGCACGAATGGAGGGTGCTGAATTGCTGCATCCTGAGCGGGAATCGAACATTTTCTGCCATTTCCGCATCCGCAAAGGGGATATCGAATCAGCCTTGGATCAGGCTCATGTGATCGTTGAACAGGAATACCGCACACCCGCGCAGGAGCATGCATATTTACAGCCTGAAGCTGGATTGGGATATATGGATGAAGAAGGAAGGGTGACGGTTGAAGTTGCCGGCCAATGGACACATGAGGATCAGGAGCAGATCGCCCACGCTTTGGGATTGCCAAAAGAGCAGGTTCGCATCATTTATCCTGCCATAGGGGGCGCATTTGGTGGTCGTGAGGATATGTCAGTCCAGATTGTGCTTGCCCTGGCTGCCTGGCGTCTCTCTCAGAGAGGTATCAATCGTCCGGTTAAGATCATTTGGAGCCGGGAGGAGTCGATCATCGGACACCATAAGCGCCATCCCTACGTGATCAAAGCCAAATGGGGAGCCAATGAAGAGGGTAAGATCATCGCCGCGGCGATGGAAGTAGTTGCAGATGGAGGCGCTTATGCTTATACATCCACAAAAGTACTTGCCAATGCTACCTTGATGTGCACCGGTCCTTATGAGATACCAAATGTAAATGTTGATTCCTATGCCGTCTACACCAATCACATACCTGGAGGCGCTTTCCGTGGTTTTGGTGGACCCCAGGGAGCTTTTGCTGCTGAATCCCAGATGAACCGCCTGGCAGAACAATTGCAAATCGATCCTATCGAGATTCGTTTGCGGAACATTCTGCGAGAAGGAAGTTTATTGTCTGTAGGGACTCCCCTCCCGAAAGGTGTCTCCTTACCACAGGTGGTGGAGGAATGTGCCCGATCCGCAGGTTGGCAATCGACAAGCCAAGGTTGGGTTCGTTCAGCTAATAAAGAACAACCGGAAATCTTCAACCTGATCGCATCAAGTGAGCCTCATATAAAACGCGGTATAGGGGTTGCTTGTGCATTTAAGAATGTCGGTTTCTCATTTGGATTTGTTGACGAGTGTTGGGCAACAATTGAGCTGCATGGTGAAGCTGACATTGACCAGGTTATCGTACGCCATGCTGGGGCGGATGTTGGGCAAGGGGCGCACACTATTATGGCCCAAATGGCAGCTGACGCGGTAGATGTACCGTTGGATAAGGTCGAATTGCTGGTCTCTGATACCGCCACCAGCGATAATTCAGGCAGCGTCTCGGCCTCTCGCTTGACTTTCATGATTGGGAATTCGATCCAAGGCGCTGCAGAGTTGGCTCTAGAGCGCTGGCGAGCAGAAGAGCGACCTGCAATTGGCAGATTCCGGTACCTCCCACCCAAAACAGAACCGTATGATCCTGAAACAGGATTCTGCGAACCAAATTTCGCATACGGATATGTTGCCCAGGCTGTTATTGTGGAAGTTGATACCGAGACTGGTCATGTACGTATTCTGGAAGTGATCTCAGCTGATGATGTAGGTAAAGCTATCAACCCACAGCAAATTGTCGGTCAGATTGAGGGTGCCGTAGTCCAGGCTGCTGGATACACAGTCCTCGAAGACTTCAGCCATAAGGACGGCTACGTGCAAACTCCGCACCTTTCCACCTACCTGATACCCACCGTTTTGGACATACCCGATCGGGTTCATTCGTTGATCCTGGAATATCCAGACCCGCGCGGTCCCTGGGGAGCCCGTGGTATGGCTGAAATGCCATTCCTTCCGCTTGCTCCAGCTGTTGTTTCAGCGGTTCACCAGGCAACAGGAGTCTGGTTCAATGAGTTTCCTCTGACGCCAGAGAGGGTTCTTCGTGGATTGGGGAAGATCCAGGGGAATTTATGATTGTTGGTGATTCCCAAAAGAGGGATGTCGTTCTGATTCGAGGTGGTGGTGATCTGGCAAGTGGTGTTGCCCTGCGCCTTCACCGCTCCGGGATGCACGTGATTATCACCGAACTGGATCAACCCCTGGTCATCCGCAGGTCAGTCTCATTTGCGGAAGCGATCTACCAGGGGGAGACCCAGGTTGAAGGGATAACCGCCCGCAAAGTGGATGGTATTACTGACATTCAAAGAGCCTGGGACGAGCGAGTTATTCCAGTTTTGGTCGATCCTGAGTGCAGCATAATTAATCAGCTTGAAACAAATCGACCACCTTGGTTCATTTCAGTCCTGGTGGATGGTCGCATGACCAAGCTACCTCCAGAGCTGGGGATGGACTCTGCTCCTATGGTGGTTGGACTGGGTCCTGGATTCATTGCCGGTGATAATTGTCATGCTGTCATTGAAACAAACCGCGGTCACTTCTTGGGAAGAGTGATCTGGAATGGCAGCGCATCAGGCAACACCGGGGTTCCCGGAGGTTTTGGAGGTGAGTATCACGATCGCGTGCTGCGTTCGCCTGCAGATGGATTATTTCAACCAGAGAGGCAAATCTGCGACCGGCTCAATCAAGGGGATAAAATTGCTGAAGTTGGTGGTGAATCGATTTATGCTCCGTTCAAGGGTGTACTGCGTGGAATACTTTACCCGGGTCTATTTGTCCAGCAAGGGTTCAAAATTGGCGATTTAGACCATAGAGATGATCCTCGCTACTGCATTACTGTATCCGATAAATCTCTGGCGGTTGCCGGGGGAGTTTTAGAAGCCATCCTGGCC
>JBEQLH010000149.1:0-2789 GCA_040326075.1 Anaerolineales bacterium | reverse complement strand
ATTGCCCAACGCCGGAAAATAACCTTGTTGGTCGAAGCAGATGGTTCGCGGCAGCGCCCACTAAAAGCACCTGCAGGACATGAACCGGTCATTCCCTCTTTTGTTGACCACGTGGTGGTTGTAGCAGGTCTCTCAGCTCTGGGAAAACCGTTAAACGAACAATGGGTCCATCGGGTTGAACATTTTTCTGACCTTTCAGGATTGGTTGAAGGCGAACAGATCTCAACCGAAGCCATTACTCGAGTTTTGCTTAATCTGTCAGGAGGATTAAAAGGAATCCCTGCTGGAGCTAAAAAGATGTGTTTGCTCAACCAGGCGGATGACACACAGCTTCAAGCACAAGCGAATCGAATCGCCAGGTCGCTAATACCAGAATATGAGGCAGTAATTGTCGCATCTTTGAATCACGGGTCTGCGGGTGCAACGGGCGATGTAAAACCAATTGAAGAGGAGGAAGTCCTCGCGGTGTACGAGCCAATAGCCGGGATAATATTGGCTGCCGGTGGGTCAGACCGGATGGGACGCGTAAAACAATTACTTCCCTGGCGAGGTGAACCATTAGTACAGCATGTTGTTCGCATAGCCATAACCTCAGGTCTAACGCCAGTTGTTGTCGTGGTTGGCGATGCAGGGGAAGAAGTAAAAAATGTGTTAGCTGGTCAGCCAGTTATTCTTGTGGATAATCCTGATTGGCATTTGGGGCAGAGCTCATCACTCCAGGTTGGATTGAAAGCTCTTCCTGCAAAGACTGGAGCAGCTGTCTTTTTGCTTGCTGACATGCCCCAGATTCCCGGCCCCCTGATCCAGGCATTAAAGGAGCAACACGCGATGACCCTTTCACCAGTGATCGCACCTCTTGTTGATGGTCAGAGGGGAAATCCAGTCTTGCTCGATCGGAAAACCTTCACCGATCTGGGTAAACTTCAGGGAGATAAAGGTGGCAGGGGACTTTTTTCGAAATACCCAGTTTCCTGGGTTGAATGGCATGATTCGACCGCGTTGAATGATGTTGATACAGAAGAAGATTACCTGCGCTTATTGTCTGAAGATGATTGATTCATCCAGGATCTCATTCTCCTCTTGAATTAATGCTAAACTTAGGCTATGTTTTTTCACCTGATGGCATCAATTTCAGGCATTACACTTACCGCAGGATTTGAACCATACTATGGATGCAGAGAGTAAGAAGATTATAATCATCGAAGATGAACCCGACACCGCTGAGATGTACTCAGAGATGATGCGGATCAGTGGTTATCAGGTGGTTAAATTTTATGGAGGTGTTCCAGCGGTTGCCCAGATTGCCGAACAACAACCTGCCGCGGTACTGCTTGACCTCATGATGCCAGATCTTTCAGGGTTAGAAGTTCTGAGGTTTATGAAAGAAGAACCAGCATTAGTCAATGTCCCAGTAATCATTGTTTCCGCAAAGACATTGCCTTCTGATATTGAAGAAGGCCTGAAAGCTGGAGCTGCGGTTTATTTGACGAAACCGGTATCCTTTTCTGATTTAAAAACTGCGATTGACCGAGTTGTAAATTTATCCGAATGAGGATAGGCAAAAGAAGTAATGTCCGTAATCAGAGCGTTTATAGCTATTGATTTATCCCAGGGAATACTTGAGCGGATCGACCAGATGTCGCTCGATTTAAGGTCGCGTCTGGAGAAGGTACCGGTCAGATGGGTACCAGCTGACAATATCCACCTGACATTAAAATTCTTAGGAAATGTTTCAACCGCCAACCTTGAAATGTTGAAAGAAATTATGGGAAATGTTGTTGCGAATCATCACGAATGTGATATTAGTGTTGGCGGCATTGGGGCATTTCCAAAAACACATAATCCAAGGGTAATTTGGGTCGGAATGGAGGTTCCCCAGGAGTTAATATCCCTCCAGCACAATATCGAAATAGAAACTGCCCGCCTGGGATACTCGCGAGAACACCGGCCATTCTCCCCTCATTTGACGTTCGGGCGAGTCTCTCGTAATGCATCCTCACAAGATGTACGCGCCATCGCTGAGATCCTGGACAGTTATAAGGTTGGATTTTTAGGGGCTACCCGAATTACCTCGGTATATTTGTATCGCAGCGATTTGAAGCCAGATGGTGCCGTCTATACCCCAATATACACTGCGGCACTAGGTAAAGTAGAGTCATCAATTTGATTGTATAGGAATCTAACCATAGAGGTGAAATCTGGAAACATTAGAGATTGCGAGAACAATAGTAACAACATTAGAAGAAAAGAAGGGGGAGGATATCATCCTGATTGACCTGCAGGAAATTGCCATTTTTGCTGATTACTTTGTAATATGTTCAGGAAGCAGCGACCGAATGATCCAGGCTTTAGTCGATTCAGCGACCGACCAGGTAAAGAAACAGTTCCGGCAAAACGCACGCATTGAAGGTCAGGCAGATGATGGCTGGATATTGGTTGATTTTGGGGATATCATTATGCATGTTTTTTCTCCCCAACGGCGTGATTATTACCGACTTGAGGATCTGTGGAGCGAGGGTAAGATTCTGCTCCATGTGCAATAGACATCACACCTTTGAATATTCTATAAGCCTCAAATGATGGTTTGCATAATATTATGATGAGGGCATGAGAAGGGAGTGCCATGGCGCTCCCTTTACCACTTAATATGTAGCTTTGTACATGCCTCCGTCTACGACCATCATTGTCCCGGTGACATAAGATGCAGCAGGAGAGACCAGGAAGACGGCAACATTGGCGAATTCTTTTGGACTGCTCATTCGCCCAAATGGACTTTCCTTGGCCTGCTT